>CAUUTJ010000005.1:0-41326 GCA_963548045.1 uncultured Streptococcus sp. | reverse complement strand
ATGACTACGTTTTGAAATGTTCACATACCTTCAACTTGCTTGATGCTCGTGGAGCTGTTTCTGTTACAGAACGTGCTGGTTATATTGCCCGTATCCGTAACTTAGCTCGTGTCGTAGCCAAAACCTTCGTCGCAGAACGTAAAAAACTTGGCTACCCACTTCTCGACGAAGCTACACGCACCAAACTCCTAGCAGAAGAGGAAGAATAAAGAGAGCGTATTAGATGGGATTGGCTGATAGAGCAATCCTACAGAACCAGTTGCCGCAGTGATAAAGGTATCGTTAGAGAAACTAACGATACCAGGCAAAATTGGAGACCTTAGGCTCCAATTTTAGCAATGAAACGACGAAGTCGGTTGCTTGCGTGCCAATCACATAAGGCAAACTGGAAAAAAAGATATTTTTCGGAGAAAAAACATGACAAAAAACTTATTAGTAGAACTAGGACTCGAAGAGTTACCAGCCTACGTTGTTACACCAAGTGAAAAACAACTAGGTGAAAAAATGGCAGCCTTTTTGGATGAAAATCGCCTTTCATACGAAGGGATTCAAACTTTCTCAACACCACGTCGTTTGGCTGTTCGTGTCCTTGGTTTAGCAGACCAACAAACAGATTTGACTGAAGATTTTAAAGGACCTTCTAAGAAAATCGCTTTGGATGCAGAAGGGAACTTTTCTAAAGCAGCTCAAGGATTCGTCCGTGGAAAAGGCTTGACGGTAGATGATATTGAATTTCGTGAAATCAAAGGTGAAGAATATGTCTACGTAACTAAGCATGAAGCTGGAAAACCAGCTGAGGAAGTTTTGACTGGAATTCCAGAAGTATTGGCTAGCCTTAGCTTCCCAGTAAGTATGCACTGGGCAAATAATACCTTTGAATACATTCGTCCGGTCCATACATTGATAGTTCTTTTGGATGATGAAGCTCTTGATATGGACTTTCTAGATATTCATTCGGGACGAATTAGCCGTGGACATCGTTTCCTTGGACATGAAGTGGAAATTCGTCATGCTGATAGTTACGAAGAAGATTTGCGTAAAGTTTATGTCATTGCTGATAGCATTGAACGCGAAAATATGATTCGGGAACAAATCAAGGTTATTGAAGTAGAACAAGGTGTTCAAGTTCAGGTTGATGAAGGTCTTTTAAATGAAGTTTTGAATCTGGTTGAATATCCAACTGCTTTTATTGGTAATTTTGACCCTAAATACCTAGAGGTTCCAGAAGAAGTTTTGGTTACTTCAATGGAAACTCATCAACGCTACTTTGTAGTCCGTGATCTTGAAGGAAATCTAAAACCAAACTTCATTTCAGTTCGAAACGGTAATGCAGAGCATTTGGAAAATGTTGTTCGAGGAAATGAAAAAGTTTTAGTTGCACGTCTAGAAGACGGAGAATTCTTCTGGCGTGAAGATCAAAAATTGAGAATTGAAGATTTAGTAGCTAAACTATCACATGTAACCTTCCATGAAAAGATTGGTTCATTACGTGAACACATGATCCGTACCGGGCAAATTGCGATCCTTCTAGCAGAAAAAGCAGGTTTATCAGTTGATGAAACTATTGATCTTGCTCGTGCTGCAGCTATTTATAAGTTTGACCTCTTGACTGGTATGGTTGGTGAATTTGATGAGCTTCAAGGAATCATGGGTGAGAAGTATGCTCTTCTTGCTGGTGAAAATCCTACAGTTGCGCAAGCCATTCGCGAGCACTATCTTCCAGATTCAGCTGACGGAGCCCTTCCTGAGTCTAAAGTTGGTGCTATACTTGCACTAGCTGATAAATTAGATACTCTCTTATCTTTCTTCTCGGTTGGCTTGATTCCATCTGGTTCAAACGACCCATATGCTCTTCGACGTGCAACACAAGGAATTGTTCGAATCTTGGAAGACTTTGGTTGGAAGATTCCAATGGACGAATTGATTGCGAGCCTTTATGCCTTATCATTTGAAAGTCTAACTTATGATAATCAAGAAGAAGTGCTTAACTTCATTAAAGCTCGTGTTGATAAGATGATGGGTTCTACTGCAAAAGATATCAAAGAAGCTGTTCTTGCAAGTTCAAACTTTGTTGTTTCAGATATGATTGAAGCAGCAGAAGCCTTAACTGAAGCAGCAAAATCTGAAGATTATAAATCATCAGTTGAGTCTCTATCTCGTGCCTTTAACTTGGCAGAAAAAGCAGAAGGATCAGTCAAAGTCGATTCAAGTCTCTTTGAAAATGAACAAGAAAAAGAACTTGCTCAAGCAGTAGAAAGTCTTGAATTGAAAGGTTTAGCTAGCGATAAATTAGAGCAATTATTTGCTCTTAGTCCAGCTATTGATGCTTTCTTTGATAATACAATGGTTATGGCAGAGGATGTGGATGTGAAGAATAACCGTTTAGCTATTCTTGCTGAGCTTGTAAATAAAGCAAAAACTGTAGCTGCCTTCAATCTTCTCAATACAAAATAAAAAATAATTGGAGGTCTTAATATGACACCAGAAAAAATTGCTCGTATTAATGAGCTTGCTAAAAAGAAAAAAACAGAAGGTTTGACTGCAGAAGAAAAATTAGAACAAGCCAAACTTCGTGAAGAGTATATCGAAGGTTATCGTCGTGCGGTTCGTCACCACGTTGAAGGAATTAAAATCGTGGATGAGGAAGGAAATGACGTGACACCTGAAAAACTTCGACAAGTACAACGCGAAAAAGGTTTGCATGGTCGCAGTCTTGATGATCCAAATTCATAAGCTAAATAAAACCTCGGTTAGTGTCTGATAACCGAGGTTTTTATATTGAAAAAAGGAACCATTTGGTTCCTTTAGGTTATTTTTTAGTTACTTGCACCAGAAGTAGCATCAGCAGCTCCGTGGCCACCATCACCATGTCCTCCAGCGTCAGATGCACCAGAAGTAGCATCGGCATCTCCGTGACCTCCAGCAGCAGGAGCAAAAGGTCCGCTACCGCCTACCAAACGTTGACCAGTTTCTTTCAAGTACCAGTCAAGCCATGGTTGGAAGTTAAAGACAATTTCATTGATACCAGCATATGATCCATCTGGATAGTACATTGCTTGGTAGTTGTGAGTATTGATAACACCTGCAGGTGAACCAGGAACGATTGTACGTACATATTCTTGGTTACCATTACGAAGTGTTCCGATAACCCATTCAACGTTTTTCATACGTGCTGGTGGAAGTGATCCGTGAACTGTAGACATACGGCTACCAGATTGAGGTGGTACACGTTTTGCAAACATGGTTTCTGGATCTTGGTGAGCGTTGTTGTAGTAGAGGAATTGGTTGTTATCATCAGCATATGTCAATTCAAAAGGCATAGCTTTCAAGAACATATCAATTTGGTTAACAGTCAAGATACCATGGTCAAGTTTAACATATGTATCACCTGAAACAGCACCTGTAATTTCAGCGACTTTTTCTACCCAGTTTGGATCGTCAGGATCAACTTCTGTAATAGTTGTAGCGATTGGTTTTCCACAATCCAAGTCTTCTGGTTCAATTGGTTTTGGTTTTTTCAATTTAGAAACGACTCCTACGTATTTGACAAAGTTATCTAAGCAAGTTTCAAGGAATTTAACTGTTCCTTCGTTTATAATGTTTCCATTTGCGTCAAAAGCTTCTTTAGCTTTTCCAAGGAGGAATTCATTACCTGGCAATGTGTAGGCATTCACTCCTGGTGCATCAAGAATCTTACGAAGGTGAACTTGAGCACGTGAAGTACCTTGGTCATAATATGAAGCACCCACAATCATAACTGGTTTGTTTTCAAATGGATGAACTTCAAATGAAAGCCATTCAAGAACAGATTTCAGTGAAGCAGAAATAGTGTGGTTGTGTTCAGGAGTTGCGATAATGACACCATCTGCACGAGTGATTTTATTGTACAACACTCGTAATTGGAAGCTTTCATCCCATTTTTCATCTTGGTTAAACATTGGAACTTCATCGATTTCCAAAACTTCTAGTTCAAATTTAATTTTAAACTGACGGCGGATGAATTCCAAGAGTTTGCGGTTATATGATTGATCGTAGTTTGATCCAACAAGTCCAACAAATTTCATTCTTTCGATCTCCTATCTTACAAATTTTCCCAGTCAAAGTCTTCTGCATCTTTACGAAGAAGTTCTTGTGCATTACGCAATTTTTCAGTAATCTTAACAAAGATACGGAAGTCATCAAAGATGGCATCCAATTTCTTGATGACATCAAGATCTACCAAGTCACCATTCTGATCAAATGCTTGAAGAGAATGAGAAAGCAAGAATTCATCTGGGAGAACATTTGCTTTGATTTCAGGAGCATTTAGAATTTGACGAAGTTGCAATTGAGCACGTGAAGAACCAAGTGTACCGTATGAAGCACCTGTAATCATAACAGGTTTGTTCAAAAGTGGGAATACTCCATAGGAAATCCAAGCAAGTGCGCTCATAAGAACAGCTGGGATTGAGTGGTCATACTCAGGAGTACCGATAATAACACCATCAGCAGCTTCAATTTTAGCAACAATTTCACTAGCTTCGGCCGGAATTTGTTTGTCGGCTGGTTTGTTAAATACAGGTAGGTCTTTAATTTCTACCAATTCGATTTCAGCTTTATCTGCAAAGTGTTTTTGCATATATTGAAGCAGTTGGCGGTTTGTGGAACGTTTTGAGTTAGTTCCTACAATAGCAATAAGTTTTAGCATGAGCTTTCCTTTCTCTTTTTGCATTATTAATTATTTATCGTTGGATACCAGATGAACAGGCAAGTCGTCCATCTTTGTCAATGAGGATGGCTTCGATACCATCAATGTTCTCGATTTGCCACATAATTGAAGCACTCCGTTCTCCGAACAAACGAGTGGTCCAGATCTCACCGTCGACTGAGCGGTCGGATACAATGGTTAAACTGGCTAAATCTGTTTCGATTGGATAACCCGTTTCGCTATCGAAAATGTGATGATAATCCTTGCCATTGAATTCAAGATGCCGTTCATAAATTCCAGAAGTAACAACAGATTTTCCAGTAATAGGTAAGGTCATCAGGTGATTACCACGTGGGTGATTTGGATCTTGAATACCGATTTGCCAAGGCTGTCCATTTTTGGCTTGGTTATTACCAATGGTGAGAATATTACCACCTAGATTAATAAGAGCAGAAGTGACACCTTTTTCTTTTAGGAAAGTAGCAACCTTATCTGCACTATATCCCTTCGCTAAACATCCTAAGTCAATTTTCATTCCTTTTTTTTCTAGGAAAACTGTGGAATGTATTGAATCGAGTTTGATATAACGAGGGTCTATCAATGGTAAAACAGAAGATATCTCTTCAGGACTAGCAACCTTTGCGTCGGAAAAACCAATACGCCAGGTTTGAACCAAAGGACCGATACTGATATTGAGATGACTACCAGGTGCTAGACTATGTTCTAAACCTAAAGAAATCAGCTCAAACAAATCAGGGTGAACCTTAACCGGGGCAATCCCTGCCTGATAGTTAACTTCCATCAATTCTGATGCAGTACTATTCGCATTAAAGCGAAATTCAAGTTCCTTTAGCAATTTAAAAGCTTGACGGAGAAGTTCGTCCGCATGTTCATGTACTAAGGAAATAGTAATCGTAGTTCCCATTAATCGCTCAGATGATGAACTGAGAGGCAAAGAATCAACTCCCTTCAAATCGATTGGAAAAGCATAAATCTAGAATTGACAGCAATCTATAGATTTATATTTCATTTCCATATAAATAGAATATCATAAAGTCAGCGTTTTCACAAATTATTTTTTAAAAAAAGTCAAGAAATATGCTTATAAGGTTTGTGACATTTTAAAAAGAAGTGGGAATTAATGAAAATAAATTAATATGAAATAAGAAAATGTATGAAAAAATATCAATCCGATCAAAAATCTTGTAAACGTTCACAGATAATGATATACTTGAAAGGTAAATAAAAAATAAAAGGTAGGATTTATCTTATGAGTAAAATCGTAGTTGTGGGTGCTAACCACGCTGGAACTGCATGTATCAACACTATGTTGGACAACTTTGGAAACGAAAACGAAATCGTTGTATTTGACCAAAACTCAAACATTTCATTCCTTGGATGTGGAATGGCTCTTTGGATTGGTGAACAAATCGACGGCGCTGAAGGATTGTTCTACTCTGACAAAGAAAAATTGGAAGCGAAAGGTGCTAAAGTTTACATGAACTCGCCAGTTCTTTCAATCGACTACGACAACAAAGTTGTAACTGCAGAAGTAGAAGGTAAAGAACACAAAGAATCTTATGATAAATTAATCTTCGCTACGGGTTCTACACCAATCTTGCCACCAATCGAAGGTGTTGAAATTGTTAAAGGTAACCGCGAATTCAAAGCAACTCTTGAAAATGTACAATTTGTTAAATTGTACCAAAATGCTGAAGAAGTTATCAATAAACTTGCTGATAAGAGCAAACACCTTGAGCGCATCGCTGTTGTAGGTGGTGGTTACATCGGTGTTGAGCTTGCAGAAGCTTTTGAACGTCTTGGGAAAGAAGTTGTCCTTGTTGATATCGTTGACACAGTATTGAACGGATACTATGACAAAGACTTCACACAAATGATGGCTAAAAACTTGGAAGACCACAACATCCGTTTGGCACTTGGTCAAACTGTTAAAGCTATCGAAGGTGAAGGTAAAGTTGAACGCTTGATCACTGACAAAGAAACATTTGATGTGGATATGGTTGTTCTTGCTGTTGGTTTCCGTCCAAACACAGCTCTTGCTGATGGTAAGATCGAAATCTTCCGTAACGGTGCTTTCCTTGTAGACAAGAAACAAGAAACTTCAATCCCAGGTGTATACGCTGTTGGTGACTGTGCGACTGTTTATGACAACGCTCGTAAAGACACTAGCTACATTGCCCTTGCATCAAACGCTGTTCGTACTGGTATTGTAGGTGCTTACAATGCTTGTGGACATGAGCTTGAAGGAATCGGTGTTCAAGGATCAAATGGTATCTCAATCTATGGTCTTCACATGGTTTCAACTGGTTTGACATTTGAAAAAGCAAAAGCTGCAGGTTACAATGCAACTGAAACTGGCTTTAACGATCTTCAAAAACCAGAATTTATGAAACATGACAACTATGAAGTTGCAATTAAGATTGTCTTTGATAAAGATAGTCGTGAAATCCTTGGTGCACAAATGGTATCTCGTGATTCAGCAATCTCAATGGCTATCCACATGTTCTCACTTGCTATCCAAGAACATGTAACAATCGACAAATTGGCATTGACTGACTTATTCTTCTTGCCACACTTCAACAAACCATACAACTACATTACGATGGCTGCACTTACAGCTGAAAAATAAATTGATGAATAGTCAAAAAAAGTAACTTCAATTTTGAAGTTACTTTTTTATATTTAATTATATTTAAAATGATGAAATTTCATCTCGCGATGGGTAAGTGAAGCCTTCTCCAAGAATTTCATGGGCTTCTGTGATAGTGATAAAGGCCATAGGGTCAATCGTGTGAATCATTTCTTTCATCTTCACAATTTCATTTCTTGCGACTATACAATAGACAATCTTTAAATCTTTTTGGCTATAATAGCCTTGTCCTGAGATGAAAGTAACACCACGACCAAGTTCTTCATTGATTTTATCAGCTAACTCTATTGGTTTTTGAGTGATAATCATAAAGCCTTTTCCAGCATAGCCTCCTTCGCCAATTAAGTCAATGACTCTTGAGATAATAAAGTCAAACAAAAGAGTGTAGGTTACGAGACGTAGGTCTTGGAATATGATTAAAATCAGCATAAGAATTAGAAAATCAAGACCAAAAAGTAATTTGCCGATCGAAATATGGGTATATTTGTTAAGAATACGCGCGACTATATCAGTTCCACCAGTTGTCCCACCAGCATTGAAAATAACACCGAGTCCAACTCCTAGGAGGACACCAGCTACTAAAGCTACAACAACCAAATCTCCCTCAAGGTTAAACTGGAGAGGAATCTTCTCAAAGATAGCTAACCAGACAGATACAGAGAGTGTTCCAAGAAGACTAGAGTAGAGTGATCTTATTCCGAATATTTTCCAAGCAAGTAGAAAGAGAGGGATATTAATTAGGATATTCATTAGCGAAATAGGGATTTTAAAGAGATAGTAGGTAATCAAGGTTATCCCCGTAGCTCCACCTTCAAATAAGTGGTTTGGAACAACAAAATATGTAAGTCCGAAGGCGAAGATAGCAGCTCCGAATATAATAGTTACAGTTGATTTAATATGCCGTAGCATTGAGCTCCCCTCCTTTTATATAAAAGTGTAGTAAGAGTTTCACTACAAATTTTTATCTTATAATTTCATGGATTGAATTTTTTCAGAATCAGGTGTCACACGTAGCGTCTTTTGACCTGTATAAGTCACGAATCCTGGTTTGCCGCCAGTTGGTTTATTAAGCTTTTTAACCTCAATCATGTCAACTTGAACGAGATTTGAAAGGCGTCCTTTGGAGAAGTAGGCGGCAAGTTCTGCAGCATCTGTCTTCACTTCATCAGTAGGATTAAGATTTCCTGAGATAACAACATGACTTCCAGGAATATCTTTAGCATGGAACCAAAGTTCCTCTTTTCGTGCTATTTTAAAGGTTAATTCTTCGTTCTGCAGGTTATTTCTCCCAACGAGGATAATGGTTTTACCATCACTAGCTAGATACTTCTCAGGTTTTTTTCGCTTCTGGATTTTCTCTCGTTGACGTCTTCTGATGAAGCCTGTTTGGATTAATTCCTCACGAATTTCAGCTATTTCATCTAGACCAGCCTGGTTTAGAACCGTCTCTACGCTTTCCAGATAAAGTATAGTAGCCTTGGTTTCCTCTATCAACTCTGTCAGATATTTAACAGCCTCTTTTAACTTCTGATATCGTTTGAAGTATTTTTGCGCATTCTGATTAGGTGTCAATGCTTTATCAAGAGCGATAGTGATGGGCTGATTGGTGTAGTAGTTGTCTAAGATAACTTGGTCTTTGTCATTAGGGACTTGATGAAGGAAGGTTGTTAGCAACTCCCCTTTTTGTCTGAATTCTTCAGCGTTTTCGGTAGCTTGAAGTTCTTTTTCTTGTTTATTAAGCTTTTGGCGATTCTTTTGTAGTTCATTTTCGACACGACGAATGAGTTCGCTAGCTTGTTGTTTGACCCGGTCACGCTCAGCCTTATCTTTGTAAAAAACATCAAGAAGTTGAGATAGGCTAGAAAAATGTTCCTCGATTTTATTTGAAAAAGGGACACAAGAAAAAGACTTATCTGTTAGGCAAGGTTTAGTTTCTTGTTTAAAAAAGTTACGGAAATTAGAAAGTTTATCATTAACTAATAAATTTTCCAATTCATTCGCCGTATCACGACCTAGTCCTTGAAACAGACTTTGAATGTTTCTCGCTGTTAATTCCTGTGTTTGGAGAATTTCAAAGAGTTTTTCATCCTTGATGGTAAAGGGGTTTCGAGCATCTGTGCTTGGAGGAGTTATATAAGTAGCACCGGGCAGGAGAGTACGGTAACTATTTTGAGAAAAACCGATATGCTTAATAACTTCAAGAAGCTTGTAGCTACTTTTATCGACAAGGAGAATATTACTATGTTTACCCATAATCTCGATTATGAGGGTGGCTTGAATATCGTCTCCAATCTCATTTTTGTTAGAAACTGTGATTTCAACAATTCGGTCGTTTTCAATCTGCTCGATAGACTCGATTACAGCACCTTGCAAATACTTTCTTAAGACCATGATAAAGGTAGAAGGTTGAGCAGGGTTTTCAAAGGTCGTTTCTGTCAACTGGATGCGTCCAAAAACAGGGTGAGCAGAAAGGAGCAGACGATGACTTTGGCGATTGCTACGGATTTGTAAGACCAATTCTTGGTCAAAGGGTTGATTAATTTTTTGAATGCGACCGTTTAGTAATTCAGCTCGCAATTCCTCAACCATGTGGTGTAAAAAAAATCCATCAAATGACATGGTTCTCTCCTTATGAATGTATTCCATAGTATTATATCAAAAAGGTAGAATAAAATCATAGAAATATGGTATAATAAAGCCAAGTAAAGAGAATCGAGAATCACATGTATATTGAAATGATAGATGAAACTGGTCAGGTTTCTGAAGGAATTTTAAAGCAAACACAAGAAATTTTGGAATTTGCTGCGAAAACGATTGGAAAAGAAGACAAGGAGATGGCAGTCACCTTTGTGACCAATGAGCGCAGTCATGAACTTAATTTAGAGTTCCGCGATACGGACCGTCCAACAGATGTCATTAGTCTTGAGTATAAGCCAGAATTAGAAATTGCTTTTGATGAGGAAGATTTGGAAGAGGATCCGGATTTAGCGGAAATGATGTCAGAATTTGATGCTTATATCGGTGAACTGTTCATTTCAATAGACAAGGCAAAGGAGCAGGCTGAGGAGTATGGCCATAGTTTCGAACGAGAAATGGGCTTCCTAGCGGTTCATGGATTTTTACACATTAACGGTTATGATCACTACACTCCGGAAGAAGAAGCGGAGATGTTCGGTTTACAAGAAGAAATTTTGACAGCCTATGGACTCACAAGACAATAAACGAAAATGGAAAAATCGTGACTTGCTCTCAAGTTTAGATTTTGCCCTAACAGGTATTTTTACGGCCTTCCAAGAAGAGCGTAATATGAGAAAGCATGCAGTAACATCTCTTTTAGTTGTTCTTGCAGGCTTTGTTTTTCAGGTTTCAAAAATTGAATGGCTATTTCTCCTATTAAGCATTTTCCTAGTAATTGCTTTTGAGATTTTGAATTCAGCCATTGAAAATGTAGTGGATTTGGCTAGCCATTATCACTTCGATATGCTTGCAAAGAAGGCTAAAGACATGGCTGCAGGTGCGGTTCTTGTTGTGTCTTTATTTGCTGCAGTGACTGGACTCATCATTTTCATCCCTAGGATTTGGGACATCCTATTTTAAACACTAAAGAGGTAACTATGACATTTAAATCAGGCTTTGTAGCCATTTTAGGACGCCCTAATGTTGGGAAGTCAACATTTTTGAATCATGTTATGGGGCAAAAAATTGCCATCATGAGTGACAAGGCGCAGACAACGCGCAACAAGATTATGGGAATCTACACGACCGATAAGGAACAGATTGTCTTTATCGATACGCCGGGAATTCACAAACCTAAGACAGCTCTTGGAGATTTCATGGTAGAGTCAGCCTATAGCACTCTTCGTGAAGTCGATACCGTTCTCTTTATGGTTCCTGCTGATGAACCACGTGGGAAGGGTGACGATATGATTATCGAACGCCTCAAAACTGCTAAGGTTCCTGTGATTTTGGTGGTGAATAAAATTGACAAGGTTCACCCTGATCAACTTTTAGCTCAAATCGATGATTTCCGTAATCAGATGGACTTTAAGGAAATTGTTCCGATTTCAGCCCTTCAAGGAAATAATGTTTTCCATTTGATTGATATTTTGAGTGAAAATTTGGAAGAAGGATTCCAATATTTCCCATCGGACCAAATTACAGACCATCCAGAACGTTTCTTGGTTTCTGAGATGATTCGTGAAAAAGTGTTACACTTAACTCGTGAAGAAATTCCGCATTCAGTTGCAGTAGTGGTAGATTCTATGAAACGAGATGAGGAGACTGATAAAGTTCATATCCGAGCAACTATTATGGTCGAGCGCGACAGTCAAAAAGGAATTGTCATTGGTAAAGGTGGTGCCATGCTCAAGAAAATTGGAACCCTTGCGCGTAAGGATATCGAACTCATGCTAGGGGACAAGGTCTTCCTAGAAACATGGGTCAAAGTTAAGAAAAATTGGCGCGATAAAAAGTTAGATTTGGCTGACTTTGGCTATAACGAAAAAGAATATTAAGAAGAGGTGGGCGGTAGCCTGCTTCTTGTTTTTAGAGAAGGAGGAGTTATGCCTGAATTACCAGAGGTCGAAACGGTTCGACGCGGACTGGAAAAAATGATTTTGGGAAAGAAAATATCAAGTGTTGATATCAGTTATCCTAAGATGATTAAGACGGATTTTGAACATTTTCAAAAGGAATTGCCAGGACAAGTTATCGAGTCAATGGGCCGTCGTGGGAAATATCTACTTTTTCACTTATCTGATAAGATTTTAATTTCTCATCTGCGAATGGAGGGTAAATATTTTTATTATCCTGATGAGATTCCTCCACGAAAACATGCTCATGTATTTATCCATTTTGAAGACGGAGGCACTCTAGTCTATGAGGATGTACGCAAATTTGGGACCATGGAACTATTAGCACCTGAACTCCTTGATGCTTATTTTCTCTCTAAGAAATTAGGTCCTGAACCAAGAGAATCAGATTTTGATTTAAAAATCTTTAAACAAGCCTTGAAGAAATCCAAAAAGCCCATTAAGTCTCATTTACTTGATCAGACCTTAGTTGCTGGATTAGGAAATATCTATGTTGATGAAGTACTCTGGAGAGCTATGGTTCACCCTTCTAGACTTTCTAACAGTTTAACTGCTCAAGAGGCCAGAAAAGTCCACGATGAAACGATTAAGGTTTTAGGAGAGGCTGTTGAAAAGGGTGGTTCAACGATTCGTACCTACACCAATGCTTTTGGCGAGGACGGGACCATGCAAGAGTTTCATCAAATCTATGATAAAACTGGGCAAGCTTGTTCTCGCTGTGGGGCTATCATCGAAAAAATTCAGCTTGGTGGTCGAGGAACCCACTTTTGTCCCAAATGTCAAAGGAGAAAGTGATGGGAAGAATAATTGGAATCACAGGTGGTATTGCATCCGGTAAGTCCACCGTCACAGAATTTCTAAGACAAAAAGGGTTTCAAGTAGTGGATGCGGATGCCCATGTCCACCAATTGCAGAAACCTGGTGGTCGACTTTATCAGATGTTAGTTGAGCACTTTGGTGAGAAAATACTTCTTGAAAATGGGGAACTGAATCGACCATTACTTGCCAGTCTAATCTTTTCTAACTCTGAGGAAAGAGAATGGTCTAAAGAAACTCAAGGCAAAATCATCCGTGACGAATTGAGGGCTTTGAGAGATAAGTTAGCTCAAACTGAGGATGTATTTTTTATGGATATTCCGTTACTTTTTGAACAGGACTATGCTTCATGGTTTGATGAAATTTGGTTGGTTTATGTATCACCTGATGTTCAATTAGAACGTTTGATGAAAAGAAATCATTTATCAAAAGAATCGGCTGAAGCTCGCTTGGCTTCTCAATGGTCTTTAGAAGAAAAGAAAAAATTGGCTAATCATCTTTTAGATAATAATGGCAGTTGTGATCAGCTTCAGAGTCAAGTAGTGACTTTACTTGAAGGAGGCGATGTCCATGCAAGACATTAGTTGGAAGGATAATCTTCGTATTGCTTGGTTTGGTTGCTTTTTAACAGGTGCAAGCATTTCTCTCGTTGTTCCTTTTATGCCTATTTTTGTAGAGCAATTAGGAGTTGAAGGGGATCAAGTTGCTTTTTATACAGGTGTAGCTATATCTATTTCTGCCATTTCTGCAGCCTTTGTATCACCAATCTGGGGTATCTTAGCAGACAAATATGGGCGAAAACCTATGATGATTCGTGCGGGGCTAGCCATGACTATTACCATGGGAGGACTGGCTTTTGTTCCAAATGTTTTCTGGCTCTTGTTTCTACGTTTTCTCAATGGCGTTTTTACAGGTTTCGTACCCAATGCGACAGCTTTGATTGCGAGTCAAGTCCCTAAAGACAAGTCAGGGTACGCCCTAGGGACTTTATCAACTGGCGTAGTCGCTGGAACTTTAACAGGCCCATTTGTTGGTGGTCTTATTGCAGAATTTTTTGGAATTCGGAATGTCTTTTTATTGGTTGGCAGTTTCTTGTTTTTAGCTGCTATCCTAACCATTCTTTTTATTAAAGAAGAGTTTCAACCAGTATCAAAAGAAAAAGAACTCCCAACAAAAGAGGTTTTTACTTCTGTTAAATATCCTTTTCTCTTGATAAATCTATTTCTAACCAGTTTTGTAATTCAGTTTGCTGCGCAATCGATAGGTCCCATTCTTGCTCTCTATGTACGAGATCTTGGGCAGAAAGAGAATCTTCTCTTCGTCTCTGGCTTGATTGTATCCAGTATGGGATTTTCAAGTATGATGAGCGCAGGAGTCATGGGTAAACTAGGTGATAAAGTGGGAAATCATCGACTACTTGTCTTAGCTCAGGTATATTCAGTTTTCATATATCTATTATGTGCAAATGCGACGAGTCCATTCCAATTAGGTTTCTATCGTTTTCTATTCGGGCTAGGTACAGGCGCTCTGATACCGGGTGTCAATGCACTCCTCAGTAAAATAACTCCCAAAGCAGGCATTTCAAGAGTATTTGCCTTTAATCAAGTCTTCTTTTATCTAGGGGGTGTGATAGGTCCCTTGGCAGGATCAGCAGTAGCTGGCCAATTTGGCTACCACTCTGTATTTTATGCAACAGCTCTTTGTGTAGCTCTGAGTTGTACATTTAATCTTATCCAATTTAGAACATTATTAAAAGTGAAGGAAATCTAGTGCGCGTAAAAATAAATTTAAAATGCTCCTCTTGTGGCAGCATCAATTATCTAACCAGTAAAAACTCAAAAACACATCCAGATAAGATTGAAGTCTTAAAGTATTGTCCCAAAGAAAGAAAAGTGACTCTACATCTTGAATCTAAGTAGAAATTATGGTAAAATAATAGGGATTTTAAGGAGTTTGATATGTATAACCTATTATTAACCATTCTATTAGTATTATCTGTTGTGATTGTGATTGCAATTTTTATGCAACCAACTAAAAACCAATCTAGCAATGTATTTGACGCCAGCTCAGGTGATTTGTTTGAACGTAGCAAAGCGCGTGGTTTTGAAGCTGTAATGCAACGTTTGACAGGAATCTTAGTCTTTTTCTGGCTAGCCATTGCCTTAGCATTGACGGTATTATCAAGTAGATAAGAAAATAATGGGCGAGACTAGGTCTTAGCCTATTTTTATTTTGAAAGAAATAAGGTTTTACACAAAAAATAGTATACAAATCTAGAAAGAAAACATGAAAGATAAAATAAAAGAATATTTAGAAGAGAAGGGAAGAGTTACGGTAAATGATCTAGCTCAAGCTCTGGGAAAGGAGAGCTCTAAGGATTTTAGTGAGCTCATCAAAACTTTGTCTCTGATGGAAAGAAAGCACCAGATTCGCTTTGAAGAAGATGGTAGTCTCAGTTTAAGCAAAAAGAAGAAGCATGAAATTACCCTTAAAGGGACTTTTCATGCTCATAAAAACGGCTTTGGTTTTGTAAGTTTAGAAGGTGAAGAAGACGATCTTTTTGTTGGGAAAAATGATGTTAACTATGCTATTGATGGGGATACTGTAGAGATTGTTATTAAGAAAGTTGCAGATCGCCAAAAAGGAACTGCTGCAGAAGCTAAGATTATCGATATTTTAGAACACAGTTTAACAACAGTTGTTGGCCAAATCATTCTTGATGAGGAAAAACCTAAGTATGCTGGTTATATCCGTTCTAAAAATCAAAAGATTAGCCAACCGATTTATGTCAAGAAACCTGCTCTCAAGTTAGAAGGGACAGAAGTTCTCAAGGTCTTTATCGATAAATACCCAAGTAAGAAACATGACTTTTTTGTAGCTAGTGTCTTAGATGTTGTGGGACATTCAACTGATGCAGGAATTGACGTTCTTGAGGTCTTGGAATCAATGGATATCGTCTCAGAGTTTCCAGAGGCTGTTCTTAAGGAAGCAGGGAGCGTTCCAGATGCACCATCTGAGGCGGATTTGGAAGGACGTCTAGATCTGAGAGATGAAATTACATTTACCATAGATGGAGCGGACGCTAAGGATTTGGATGATGCAGTTCACATCAAGTCTTTAAAAAATGGTAATTTTGAACTTGGAGTCCACATTGCAGACGTTTCCTATTATGTTACTGAGGGGTCAGCCCTTGATAAGGAAGCCCTTAATCGTGCGACCTCTGTCTATGTAACAGACCGCGTGGTTCCAATGCTTCCAGAACGCCTTTCAAATGGTATTTGTTCCCTCAATCCTCAAGTAGATCGTTTGACCCAATCGGCTATTATGGAAATTGATAAACATGGTCGTGTTCGTAATTATACGATTACGCAAACAGTTATCAAGACAAGTTTTCGTATGACCTATAGTGATGTGAATGACATTCTTGCAGGAGATGAAGAGAAGAGACAAGAGTTCAAGAAAATTGTACCAAGTATCGAACTCATGGCCAAGCTCCATGAAATTCTTGAAGGTATGCGGATTAAGCGTGGGGCTCTAAATTTTGATACCAATGAAGCTAAAATCTTGGTTGACAAGCAAGGGAAACCAGTAGATATTGTGCTTCGTCATCGTGGGACAGCTGAACGTATGATTGAGTCCTTTATGTTGATTGCTAACGAAACAGTTGCTGAGCATTTTAGCAAGCTAGACCTTCCTTTCATCTATCGAATCCATGAGGAGCCAAAAGCAGAAAAAGTTCAGAAGTTTATTGATTACGCTTCTAGTTTTGGCTTGCGAATCTACGGAACTGCCAGTGAAATTAGTCAAGAAGCCCTCCAAGACATCATGCGTGCCGTTGAGGGTGAACCTTACGCGGATGTATTATCCATGATGCTTTTGCGTTCGATGCAACAGGCTCGTTATTCTGAGCATAACCATGGCCACTATGGCTTAGCCGCGGACTATTACACACACTTTACCAGTCCGATTCGCCGTTATCCTGACCTCTTGGTTCACCGTATGATTCGTGACTATGGACGTTCTAAAGAAGTGGCGGAACATTTTGAACAGGTCATTCCAGAGATTGCGACCCAGTCTTCCAACCGTGAGCGTCGGGCTATCGAAGCTGAACGTGAAGTTGAAGCTATGAAAAAAGCCGAATACATGGAAGAGTTTGTGGGTGAAGAGTATGATGCGGTTGTGTCCAGCATCGTCAAATTCGGTCTTTTTGTTGAATTGCCAAATACAGTCGAAGGCTTGATTCATATTACAAATCTGCCTGAGTTTTACCATTTCAATGAACGTGATTTGACTCTTCGTGGAGAGAAATCAGGGACAACCTTCCGTGTGGGACAACAGATTCGTATTCGTGTCGAAAGAGCCGATAAAATGACTGGTGAGATTGATTTTTCTTTTATTCCAAGCGAGTTTGATGTCATTGAGAAAGGTTTAAAACCGTCTGGCCGCAAGGATAGAGGTCGTCGTTCTGATAAGAAAGAAGACAAGAAAAAAGTTGGTCGCTCAAGTGATAAACGTAAGCATTCTTCAAAAGACAAGAAAAAAAAGAGTAAGAAACCTTTTTATAAGGAAGTAGCAAAGAAAGGAGCTAAGTATGGCAAAGGGCGTGGGAAAAGTCGTCGCGCAAAATAAAAAAGCGCATCACGACTATACTATCGTAGATACGCTAGAAGCAGGAATGGTTCTAACTGGTACAGAGATCAAGAGTGTTCGAGCAGCTCGTATCAATTTAAAAGACGGATTTGCCCAGGTTAAGAATGGGGAAGTTTGGCTGAGTAATGTCCATATCGCTCCTTATGAAGAGGGCAATATCTGGAACCAGGAACCAGAACGTCGTCGTAAACTTCTCCTTCATAAAAAACAAATCCAGAAATTGGAGCAAGAAACTAAAGGAACAGGTATGACCTTGGTTCCTCTTAAAGTTTATATCAAAGATGGCTATGCCAAGCTCCTTTTAGGACTTGCAAAAGGGAAACATGACTACGATAAACGGGAGTCTATCAAACGCCGTGAGCAAGATCGAGACATTGCGCGTGTCATGAAGGCTGTTAATCATCGATAGAAAGAGTAAAGTCAATGGAAAAACTAGTTGCCTACAAACGCATGCCTGTCTGGAATAAAGACACCATGCCAGAGGCTGTTCAAAGAAAACACAATACTAAGGTCGGAACCTGGGGGAAGATTACCGTATTAAAAGGAGCTCTAAAGTTTATTGAATTGACTGAAGAGGGAGAAGTTATAGCTGAGCACCTCTTTGAAGCGGGTGCTGATAATCCGATGGCGCAACCTCAAGCTTGGCACCGTGTAGAAGCTGCCACAGATGATGTGGAGTGGTATTTAGAATTCTATTGTAAACCGGAAGACTATTTCCCTAAGAAGTATAATACCAACCCAGTTCATTCGGAGGTTTTAGAAGCTATACAGACCGTGAAACCATGTAAAGCATTAGACCTAGGATGTGGTCAAGGAAGAAATGCACTCTTTTTAGCTCAACATGGATTTGATGTTACAGCAGTGGATCAAAATGAGCTATCCCTTGAAATCTTGCAAAGCATCGTAGAGCAAGAAGATTTAGAGATGCCTGTTGGTCTCTACGATATCAATTCAGCTAGTATAGGACAAACTTACGATTTTATCGTATCAACGGTTGTGCTCATGTTTTTACAAGCAGATCGTATTCCGTCTATCATTCAAAATATGCAAGAACAAACCACTATCGGTGGCTATAATTTGATTGTTTGTGCCATGGATACAGAAGATTATCCATGTTCTGTTAATTTCCCATTCACCTTTAAAGAGGGGGAGCTGGCAAATTACTACAAGGATTGGGAATTAGTGAAGTACAATGAAAATCCAGGGCATTTACATCGTCGTGACGAAAACGGCAATCGTATTCAACTACGCTTTGCGACCATGTTGGCAAGAAAAGTATAATAAAAGACTAAGGGAATAGAAAAGGATTTTTCTATTTCCTTTTTTGTTCCCCTAATAAGAAAGGAAGTTCTTAATTTATGCTATACTAGAAGTAGGAGAAGTCGATGAAATGAAACAGAATCGTGATAGTTTTAAAATGATTCTAATCGACCACTATTCTATCGGACTTTTTTGTCTAGGAGGTCTTAGGATGACTAGTCTTTTAATTGAACTGTATGACCGTCATACCATTGAGAAAAATGTCTACCAGGCTTTTGTCAGTGATTGTGATGAAATTTTATTTTTATCTTTGAAAAAAATTGCTGAAGAAGAAAGAGTATCTCTGAAACATTTTTTATTGGAACAAGTACCCCACTTAAAACAAGTACATTTTCGTCAATTTAAGCTAAATAAAGTCTGGCAGGATTTAGACCTCTTTATAGAAAGTTATGATTCAGTTACAATTGATGTTTTTGGTGGAGATAATCTATTAGCGATTGTCTTATTTCAATATGGTTTAGAAAATAATATTCCGATTATTGCTATGGATGTTGAACAAGGAAAACAGTATGCATTAGGAAGGACTAAAATTGAGGATGAAGTCCTAGACATTCCTAGTCTATCCATTGAACAGTTGGTAGCCTTACGTGGTGGGAAAATCCTGAAATCAAGACGACCTCAGCATACGGTTAAGCAAATTGAAGCTATCAAAAAATTGGCCAAGTACGCTATTGAGAATCCAGAGGAATGGTATCAGATTACTCAATTTTTTGCGATAGCAAAAACAGCCGATTTTCACTCTGAAACAGCAAAAGTTTTGGAAAGTAACGGAAAAACTTACTCCTATCCAGCTAAATTGATTCCTCTATTTAGAGATGCCAATTTACTAAAAATCGAAGAGGAAACAAGTGATAGGGTTACCTATACATTTCTCAGTCCAGAAGCACATTTGTTATGTCGCACCAAGGGACATATTTTGGAGCTTTATATCTATTTACTAGCCCTTGAGTCTGAGTATTTTGACGAATGTCTCATTGGCGCTGAGATTGATTGGAATGGTATCTTTCCTGAGATGGACAATGTTCAAAATGAGATTGATGTTATCTTTCGTAAAGGTCACTCAGTAGTATTCATTTTCTGTAAAATGACAGATTTATCTGTTGAAACTATTAATGAACTTGAAGTTTATGCCAATCATTTTGCAGGTGATAATTGTTTGAAGATGATTGTTTGCTCTGGTAGGATTAATCCCGTCTACAGCAATCGTTGTCAGGAATATGGTGTGACTGTGATTAAGCAGGATCAAATACAAAATCTCATCCCTATGGTTCAGAAATATATTAAAAATCAAAGAAAATAGTTGAGAATTATATAGTATAAAAGGTTGAATCTATCAGCCTTTTTCTTCTTCTTTTCGAATGGAATAGAAAAGGAGGTCTCTATGTTTCTAGCGAGGGATAAAAATGGGAATTTAATCAGTGCTTTAAGGGATGAAGTAAAGAAACAAACTTATTATTGCCCAGCTTGTGGAGCACGTGTTCGCTTGAGAAAAGGGAAAAATGTACGAACGCATTTTGCTCATGAAAGACTTAAGGAGTGTCAAATTTTCCATGAAAATGAAGGAACAGAACATCTAGAGAATAAGAAAAGTTTGTTTTATTGGGCTAAAAAGATTGCTGAGGTAGAGATGGAATGCCCGATACCTGAACTGAAGCAAATCGCGGATATCTTGATTAACAAACAATTAGCACTAGAGGTCCAGTGTAGTCCCATTTCTTGTGAACTTTTGTGGGATAGAAGTGATGGTTATCGAAGTTTAGGTATTCAAGTTTTGTGGTTACTAGGAAAAAAACTTTGGGTGAAAGATCGTTTGACACAAATACAAAGAGATTTTCTCTATTTCAGTAATAACATGGGCTTTCATATCTGGGAGTTAGACCATAAAAGACGAGTTTTGAGACTCAAGTATCTACTCCATCAAGATTTGAAAGGAAAACTTCATTATCAGGTCAAGGAATTTTCTTATGGCAAAGGTAATCTCCTAGAAATTTTACGTAGTCCATATAAGCAACAAGCTCTTATTACTTTTTCTGTTGAGCAAGACCCAAATATTTGTCGTTACATTCAAAAACAACTTTATTATCAAAATCCCTATTGGATGAGGCAACAAGCTCAAGCCTATTTGAGAGGAGAGAATCTTTTGGATCGGAAGAAACAGGACTGGTATCCCCAAGTAAGGCCGATAGAAAAAGGTTATTTTTGCCAAATCAAACAAGATCTTCATGATTATTATCGAAACTTTCAGGCTTATTATGAGAAAAATTCTCAAAATAAGCAACAAAAGCTCTATCCACCTGTCTTTTATCAGCGTTATTTCCTGAAAAATATGGTAAAATAGAAAGGATGGAGGAAATTTATGGTATTACAACGAAATGAAATAGATGAAAAAGATACATGGGATTTGTCCACTATCTTTGAAACAGACCAAAAATGGGAAGAAGAACTTACCCTTCTAACGGAAGATACAAAACAAGCAGCTAGTCTTGAGGGACATCTCTTGGATAGTGCAGAGAGTCTTCTTGACATTACAGAGCGTTATCTAGAATTGAGTCGTCGTCTTGAAAAACTTTATGTTTATGCACATATGAAAAACGATCAAGATACAAGAGTAGCTAAGTATCAAGAATACTATGCAAAAGCTATGGCTCTTTATAGTCAACTTGATCAAGTCTTTTCATTCTATGAGCCAGAATTTATGGCTATCACAGAAGAGCAATATCAAAACTTTCTAGCAGAAGAACCAAAACTTCAACCATATAAACACTTCTTTGATAAACTATTGCAAAATAAGGACCATGTCCTTTCACAACGTGAAGAAGAGTTGCTTGCAGGTGCTGGTGAAATCTTCGGTGCTGCTAGTGAAACCTTTGCTATTTTAGATAATGCAGATATCGTCTTTCCATTCGTTAAAGATGAAGATGGAAATGAAGTTCAATTGTCACACGGTGTTTATATGCGCTTGGTAGAATCTAAAAATCGTGAAGTTCGTCGTGGTGCCTATGAAGCCCTTTACTCTACTTATGAACAATATCAGCATACGTACGCAAAAACTTTGCAGACCAATGTTAAAGTACAAAACTATCGTGCTAAGGTTCGTAATTACAAGAGTGCGCGTGAAGCAGCACTTGCAGCCAACTTTGTACAAGAAAGCGTTTATGACAATCTAGTTTCTGCTGTTCGCAAGCATTTGCCACTCTTGCACCGTTATCTAGCTCTTCGCTCAAAAATCTTGGGTATTCCAGACCTCAAGATGTACGATGTCTACACTCCTTTGTCTTCAGTGGAATACAGCTTTACTTATGAGGAAGCATTAAAGAAAGCAGAAGAAGCTTTAGAGGTTCTTGGTGAAGATTACTTGAGTCGTGTGAAACGTGCCTTCAGCGAACGTTGGATTGATGTTTATGAGAATCAAGGGAAGCGATCAGGTGCATACTCTGGTGGTTCATATGATACCAACGCCTTTATGCTTCTTAACTGGCAGGATAACCTCGATAATCTCTTTACTCTTGTCCATGAGACAGGTCACAGTATGCATTCTAGCTATACACGTGAAACTCAGCCTTACGTTTACGGAGATTACTCAATTTTCCTAGCTGAGATTGCTTCAACAACCAATGAAAACATCCTGACTGAAAAATTATTGCAAGAAGTTCAAGACGATGCAACACGCTTTGCTATTCTCAACAATTTCTTGGATGGTTTCCGTGGGACAGTCTTCCGCCAAACTCAATTTGCAGAATTTGAACATGCCATCCACCAAGCAGATCAAAACGGTGAAGTCTTAACAAGCGAGTTCCTAAACAAACTCTATGCAGACTTGAACCAAGAATACTATGGCTTGAGCAAGGAAGACAACCCTCAAATCCAGTACGAGTGGGCTCGAATTCCTCATTTCTACTATAACTACTATGTATATCAGTATTCAACTGGTTTTGCAGCAGCTTCAGCCTTGGCTGAAAAGATTGTTCATGGTAGCCAAGAGGATCGTGACCGTTATATTGAATACCTGAAGGCTGGGAAGTCAGACTATCCACTCAACATCATGCGTAAAGCTGGTGTTGACATGGAAAAAGAAGATTATCTCAACGATGCCTTTGCAGTCTTTGAACGTCGTTTGGATGAGTTTGAAGCCCTTGTTGAAAAATTAGGATTAGCATAAGATGGTTGAGTCATACAGTAAAAATGCTAACCACAACATGCGACGTCCTGTCGTAAAAGAAGAAATCGTCGAATTTTTACGTCAACGACAAAAGCAAGTGTCAGGTTCCTTAAAAGAACTAGAAAACTTTGCTCGCAAGGAAAATATTCCCATCATCCCTCATGAAACTGTCGCTTATTTTCGTTTCCTAATGGAAACAATACAACCCAAAAACATTTTAGAGATTGGAACCGCAATTGGTTTTTCTGCACTTTTGATGGCT
The DNA here is from genome assembly GCA_963548045.1 of uncultured Streptococcus sp. Classification (GTDB taxonomy): domain Bacteria; phylum Bacillota; class Bacilli; order Lactobacillales; family Streptococcaceae; genus Streptococcus. Next base: position 18,169 of record CAUUTJ010000005.1, on the reverse strand, counting down.
CAACATGCCCCAAATGCAAAGATTACAACCATTGACCGTAATCCTGAAATGATTGGTTTTGCTAAAGAAAATTTTGCAAAATTTGACAGTCGTAAACAAATCACTCTCTTAGAAGGGGATGCGGTAGATGTTTTATCAACTTTGACAGAGGCCTATGATTTCGTATTTATGGATTCTGCCAAGTCAAAATACATCGTATTTCTTCCAGAAATTCTCAAACACCTAGAAGTGGGTGGGGTGGTTATCTTGGATGATGTTTTTCAAGGTGGTGACATAGCTAAGGATATCATGGAAGTTCGACGTGGACAACGAACAATCTATCGTGGTTTGCAAAGACTATTTGATGCAACTTTAGATAACCCAGGACTAACAGCCAGTCTGGTTCCTCTTGGAGATGGGATATTGATGCTGAGAAAGACTCAAGCAGTAGTTGAACTGCCAGATTTTGATTAATTTCAGATTTTTTTAAGACAATTTAGTAAAATAGATAATATAAATATTTATCGAGTGAATAAAAGGAGTAATCATGAAGAAAAAATTATTGGCCGGTGCCATCACTTTGTTATCAGTAGCTACTTTGGCTGCTTGCTCAAATAGCTCTGAAGGAGCTGACCTCATTACTATGAAGGGTGATGTTATCACAGAACATCAATTCTATGAAGAAGTGAAAAACAACTCAACTGCTCAACAAGTTTTGCTTAATATGACTATTCAAAAAGTTTTCGAAAAACAATATGGTTCTGAAGTAAGTGATAAGGAAGTTGAAGATGCTGTAGCAGAAGAACAACAAAAATACGGCGATAGCTATCAAATCGTTCTTTCTCGTGCTGGTATGACAGCTGAAAGTCGTAAAGCTCAAATCCGTACAAGTAAATTAGTTGAGTACGCTGTTAAGAAAGCTGCAGAATCAGAATTGACAGACGAAAACTACAAAAAAGCTTACGATGAGTACACACCGGATGTAACTGCGCAAATTATTAAACTTGATAGTGAAGATAAGGCCAAAGAAGTTCTTGCTAAAGCAAAAGAATCTGGAGCTGACTTCGCACAACTGGCTAAGGATAATTCAACTGACGAAAAGACAAAAGCAAATGGTGGAGAAATCACTTTTGACTCTGCGTCAACAGAATTGCCAGACGTTGTTAAAAAAGCTGCATTTGCTCTTGATGTAGATGGTATTTCAGATGTAATTACAGCTCCAGGAACACAAGCTTATTCTAGCAGTTTCTATATTGTTAAATTGACTAAAAAAACTGAAAAATCAAGTAACTGGGAAGACTACAAAGACAAACTTAAAACAATCATTTTAACTCAAAAACAAAATGATGCTACTTTTGTTCAAGGTGTGATTAGTAAAGAATTGCAAGCTGCAAATATCAAGGTTAAAGATCAAGCCTTCCAAAATATCTTTACTCAATACATCCAAAGTGATTCAACAACAGAAACTACAACTACATCTTCTAACTAAAGATTAAGACTCTATCTTTCTACTAAGAAAGGTAGAGTTTTTTATATATTTGGAATACCAATTCTAAAAACAAAAATTGATAGAGAATCTCAATAAATAGAAATTCAGTTGGTTAAAGGGTAAGAGTTTTTTTCTAACTCAAAAAATGGTATAATAGCAAGAAAACTAAAATTAATAAAAAATAAGATTTGTTAGTGGTGAAGTATGAAAATTAGTAAAAGGCACCTGTTGAATTATTCCATTTTAGTGCCCTATATCCTCTTGTCTGTTTTGGGCTTGATAGTGGTATATTCGACAACGAGTGCGTCCTTAATCCAAGAAGGACAGAGCGCTTTTCAATTAGTTCGAAACCAAGGTATATTTTGGTTCGCTAGTTTAATACTGATTGCAGTTATCTATAAGTTGAAGCTAGGATTTTTACGTAATGAACGCTTGTTATTCATTGTGATGTTTTCAGAGTTAGTATTGCTTGCTCTAGCACGTTTGATTGGGATTCCTATTAATGGTGCCTACGGTTGGATTAAAGTAGGACCAATTACTGTTCAACCTGCCGAATACTTGAAAATTATTATTATCTGGTACTTGGCTCAACGTTTTTCAAAACAACAAGAAGAAATTGGTGTCTATGACTTTCAAGTCTTGACTCTTAATCAATGGTTGCCTAGATCCTTTAACGATTGGCGATTTGTTCTCTTGGTCATGATTGGTAGTTTGGCTATTTTCCCTGACCTTGGAAATGCTACAATTCTATTTTTGGTAGCATTGTTGATGTATTCAATTAGTGGAATAGCTCATAGATGGTTCGCAACCATTCTCGGAATATTGACCAGTGTATCCTTTGTATCATTAACTGCCATTAAATTGATTGGTGTTGATAAGGTTTCGAAGATTCCTGTATTTGGTTATGTAGCTAAACGCTTTAGTGCCTTCTTTAATCCATTTGATGACGTAGCTGGTGCGGGACACCAATTAGCGAATTCTTATTACGCTATGGTTAACGGTGGATGGTTTGGCTTAGGCTTAGGAAACTCTATTGAGAAACGTGGATATCTACCTGAAGCACACACGGATTTTGTATTTTCTATCGTCATCGAAGAGTTTGGTTTTGTAGGAGCAAGTCTTATTCTCGCTCTCCTATTCTTCTTAATCCTCCGTATTATCTTGGTTGGTGTTCGAGCAAAAGATCCATTTAACTCAATGGTGGCAATCGGTATCGGTGGAATGATTTTGATCCAGGTATTCGTCAATATAGGTGGGATCTCAGGTTTGATTCCATCTACAGGTGTAACTTTCCCATTCCTTTCTCAGGGAGGAAATAGTTTGTTAGTTCTATCTGTAGCTATTGCCTTTGTGTTGAATATTGATGCAAGTGAAAAACGTGCAAAACTTTACAGCGAATATGAAGCGCAGCTATAAGAAAAAGTAACAAGGAGAAAAATATGTCTCTTCAAAAGCTAGAAAATAACAGAAATAAAACTGTCGTTCAAGAAGAAGTTCAAATCTTGACAGATTTGCTTGAAGATATTACTAAAAATATGCTTCCCGCTGAAACCTTTGACAAGATTATGCAGTTGAAGGAGCTATCATCAAAATTAGACTATCAAGGTTTAGATAAAGTAGTCAGAAGTCTTTCCAATGATGAAATGGTCTACATCTCTAGATATTTCTCTATTTTGCCACTATTAATCAATATTTCTGAAGACGTTGACTTGGCTTACGAGATTAACCATTTAAACAATATCGACCAAGATTATCTTGGAAAATTGTCAACAACCATTGAAATGGTAGCAGAAAAAGAAAATGCCGCTGAAATTTTAGAACATTTGAACGTTGTTCCAGTATTAACAGCCCACCCAACACAAGTGCAACGGAAGAGTATGTTGGATTTGACAACTCATATCCATTCACTCTTACGTAAATATCGTGACGTAAGAATGGGCCTTATTAACAAGGAAAAATGGCACAATGATCTTCGTCGCTATATAGAGATTATCATGCAGACGGATATGATTCGTGAAAAGAAACTAAAAGTAACTAATGAAATCACAAATGTGATGGAATACTACAATAGTTCCTTCCTTCAAGCAGTACCAAATCTAATGCTAGAGTATAAACGTCTAGCAAAAGAGCAAGGGATTGACCTAAAACAAGCAAAACCTATTACTATGGGAATGTGGATTGGTGGAGACCGAGATGGGAATCCATTTGTAACTGCTGAAACTCTCATGCGATCAGCAACCATTCAAAGCGAAGTCATCTTTAACTACTATATCAGCAAGATTTCTAGTCTCTATCGTACTTTCTCTCTTTCTACTAATTTATCCAAGACAAGCAAGGCTGTTGAAGAAATGGCTGCACAATCTAGTGATACATCTGTCTTCCGTGAAAAAGAACCTTACCGTCGTGCTTTTCACTTTATCCAATCTAAATTAATTCAAACGCTTTTGAATTTGAAAGAGTGGGCTCTTGTTGGTTCATCAGCAGATGAACGACATCATGTTGAACGTCTCCTTGGTGCTCAAGGATACAAACAGGGAGAGATAACTGACTATATCAGTAGCCGACTTTCAGGTGCTATCCAAGACTTAGCAGATGAGCGTCCGCCCTACTATGAAACGATTGAAGAGTTTAAGCATGATTTAAATGTCATTAAGGATTCATTGCTTGAGAATAAAGCAGAAGCCTTGTTGACAGGTGAGTTTGCAGAATTACTAGAAGCAGTTGAGGTCTTTGGTTTCTACTTGGCATCCATTGATATGCGTCAAGACTCAAGCGTTCATGAAGCCTGTGTTGCTGAATTGTTAGCATCTGCTGGAATCAATGACCACTATAGTGATTTGCCAGAAGATGAAAAATGTGACCTGCTTTTACATGAATTGTTAGAAGATCCTCGAATCTTGTCAGCGACTCATGCTGAGAAGTCTGAACTGCTCGAAAAAGAATTGGCTATTTTCCAAACTGCTCGTGAATTAAAAGATCGTTTGGGAGAAGACGTTATTCGTCAAACAATTATCTCTCATGCAACTAGCGTATCTGATATGTTAGAATTAGCAATCATGCTCAAAGAAGTCGGTCTGGTGGATGATGAAAAAGCGCGTGTACAAATCGTTCCTCTTTTTGAAACAATCGAAGACTTAGATCATTCTGAAGAAACAATGAGAAAGTATTTCTCTTTACCACTTGCTAAGAAGTGGATTGCTTCTAGAGATAATTACCAGGAAATCATGCTTGGCTACTCTGATAGTAACAAAGATGGTGGATACCTCTCATCTTGTTGGACACTCTATAAGGCACAAAAACAATTGACTGCTATTGGTGATGAGTTTGGTGTCAAAGTAACCTTCTTCCACGGTCGTGGTGGTACCGTTGGTCGTGGTGGTGGCCCTACTTATGATGCCATTGCTTCTCAACCACTCAAATCCATCAAGGATCGTATCCGTTTGACTGAACAAGGTGAAGTTATCGGAAATAAATACGGAAACAAGGATGCAGCCTACTATAACCTTGAAATGCTGGTTTCAGCAGCTATTAACCGTATGATTACTAAGAAGAAGAGTGATACCAATACTTCAAATCGCTATGAAGCTATCATGGATCAAGTGGTGGAACGCAGTTACGATATCTACCGTGAGCTCGTATTTGGAAATGAACATTTCTATGATTATTTCTTTGAATCTAGTCCAATCAAGGCAATCTCAAGTTTCAATATTGGTTCTCGTCCAGCAGCTCGTAAAACGATTACTGAAATTGGTGGTCTACGCGCCATCCCTTGGGTATTCTCATGGTCACAAAGTCGTGTTATGTTCCCAGGTTGGTATGGAGTGGGTTCAAGCTTTAAGGAATTTATCGATCAGGATCCTAAAAATATCGAAACGCTTAGAGAAATGTATCAAAACTGGCCATTCTTCCAGTCTCTTCTCTCTAACGTAGATATGGTTTTGTCAAAATCTAACATGAACATTGCCTTTGAATACGCTAAACTATGTGAAAGTGAAGAAGTACAAGCAGTCTTCTATACTATCTTAGATGAATGGCAATTGACCAAGAACGTTATCTTGGCCATCGAAGGCTACGATGAACTTCTGGCAGAAAATACATACTTGAAAGATAGTCTAAACTATCGTATGCCTTATTTTAACATTCTGAACTATATCCAGTTGGAGTTGATTAAGCGTCAACGTCGTGGTGAACTATCCTCAGATGAAGAAAGATTAATTCATACGACTATTAACGGAATTGCTACAGGATTACGTAATTCAGGTTAATATAAGCTCCATTTTCCAAAAACCGTAGGAATTTTCATAATTTTTTAAAATAATTCATGAAAACCCTTGACAAGCTTTAGGAAAATGATATAATTTAAGCATTCAGAAAGTAATCATCGAATTTTTTCTAGCGAGTTTGTGGTTGGTGAAAACAGACAGATGAAGATGATGAAATTGGGCTGGATGTTATTAAGAATTTGAAATCATAAGAATTCGGTGGGCACACCTTACAGTGCAACTCGTGAAGCGAGTAAGAGCGATAGGACAAGTTCCTATAATTGAGGTGGCACCGCGCATCGACGTCCTCACACAAGTTTTTTGTGTGAGGACTTTTTCTATGAGGAGGAAAAAATTATGGAAATCAAACGATAGCGACGCTTGGTAAAGTTATATTGAAAGTGAAATGAACATTACTAAGTTTAATATAATAAGGAGAAATAGATATGAATAAACGTTTAATTGGTATTATCGCAGCACTAGCACTTGTAGTTGGAGGAAGCTTGGTCTACTCTAACTTAACAAAACAAGAAACTAAAACAGAGACAGCTAACAAGACAGCTAAAGTAGGTGTTCTACAATTCGTCAGCCATCCATCACTTGATTTGATTTACCAAGGAATCCAAGATGGACTTGCTGAAGAAGGTTATAAAGGTGACCAAGTTAAAATCGACTTTATGAACTCTGAAGGTGACCAAAGTAAGGTTGCTACAATGAGTAAACAATTGGTGGCAAACGGAAATGATGTCGTTGTCGGAATTGCGACACCTGCAGCTCAAGGTCTAGCAAGTGCAACAAAAGACCTACCTGTTATCATGGCAGCTATTACAGACCCAGTTGGAGCTAACCTTGTACAAAACTTGGAAAAACCAGGCGGAAACATCACTGGGGTATCTGACCATAACCCTGCTGAACAACAGGTTGAATTGATCAAAACATTGACTCCTGATGTCAAGACAGTTGGAGCTCTTTACTCAAGTAGTGAAGATAACTCAAAATCACAAGTTGAAGAATTCAAAGCTTACGCTGAAAAAGCTGGTTTGAAAGTAGAAACTTTTGCAGTACCTTCAACGAACGAAATTGCTTCAACAGTGAACGTTATGACTGGTAAAGTTGATGCAATCTGGGTTCCAATTGATAACACAATCGCATCTGCATTCTCAACTGTAGTATCAAGTAACCAAACAGCTAAAAAACCAATCTACCCAAGTGCGACTGCCATGGTAGAAGCTGGAGGTTTGGCATCAGTCGTAGTGGACCAACATGATCTTGGTGTTGCTACTGGTAAAATGATTGCCAAAGTCTTGAAGGGTGAAAAACCTGCAGATACACCAGTCAATGTCTTCTCAACTGGTAAATCAGTGATCAACAAGAAAGTTGCTCAAGAACTTGGAATTACTATTCCTGAATCAGTTATCAAAGAAGCTGGTCAAGTAATCGAATAAGAATAAAGGAGGAGTTGGAGACATCTCCTCCAATTTTTAGAATAAAGGAAACGAATCAAACATGCTAATATCTATTATTTCACAGGGATTGGTCTGGGCTATCCTAGGTTTAGGAATCTTTATGACTTTTCGAATCCTGAACTTTCCAGATATGACAACTGAAGGTTCCTTCCCTTTGGGAGGAGCAGTAGCAGTTACTCTCATTACCCAAGGTGTTAATCCTTTTCTTGCGACTTTAGCAGCTGTAGGAGCGGGTTGTCTTGCTGGTTTAGCAGCAGGTCTTCTTTATACGAAAGGGAAGATTCCTACCCTTTTATCAGGAATTTTAGTCATGACTTCTTGTCATTCTATCATGCTCATGATTATGGGACGAGCAAACCTTGGGCTTTTAAATACCAAGCAAATTCAAGATGTTCTTCCATTTTCATCTGAGATTAATCAATTACTGACAGGTTTGATTTTTGTGACTTTGGTCATTTTACTCATGCTTTTCTTCCTAGATACCAAACTTGGACAGGCCTACATTGCTACAGGAGATAATCCAGATATGGCTCGTAGTTTTGGTATCAATACAGGACGTATGGAGCTTATGGGCTTGGTCTTGTCAAATGGTGTCATTGCTCTTGCTGGTGCCCTTATTGCTCAACAAGAAGGCTATGCCGATGTCTCTCGTGGTATCGGTGTAATCGTAGTTGGTCTTGCCAGCTTGATTATCGGTGAAGTTCTCTTCAAGAGTCTAACTCTAGCAGAACGCTTGGTTACTATAGTTGTTGGTTCTATTAGTTACCAATTCTTGGTATGGGGAGTCATTGCTCTTGGCTTTAATACCAGCTACCTACGTTTATACAGTGCCCTTATCCTAGCAACTTGTCTAGTAATTCCAACCCTTAAGGATAAATACTTGAAAGGAGTCAAATTAAGCAAATGACAGCAATTGTTGAATTAAAAAATGCCACAAAAATTGTGAAAAACGGCTTCGACGAGGAAAAAATTATCCTAAACGATGTTTCACTTGAAATTTTTGAACATGACTTCATCACAATCTTGGGTGGAAATGGAGCAGGGAAGTCAACCCTCTTTAATAGCATTGCGGGAACTCTACCTTTGACAAGTGGTAGCATTCGCATCATGGGCGAAGATGTAACTCATTTTAGCCCTGAAAAGCGTGCCAAGTATCTTTCTCGTGTTTTTCAAGATCCAAAGATGGGGACAGCTCCACGTATGACAGTCGCAGAAAACCTTTTGATTGCCAAGTTCCGTGGAGAAAAACGTGGACTTTTCCCAAGAAAATTGTCTTCCTATAAGGAAGAATTTCAAGCGACCATTGAAAAGGTTGGCAATGGTCTAGAGAAGCATTTGGATACTCCGATTGAATTTTTATCAGGTGGACAAAGACAGGCTTTGAGTCTCTTAATGGCAACCTTAAAACGTCCAGAGTTACTTTTGTTGGATGAGCATACAGCAGCTCTTGACCCTAAAACAAGTGTGGCCTTGATGGAATTGACAGATGACTTTGTCAGCAAGGACCATCTGACTGCATTGATGATTACTCACCATATGGAAGATGCTCTAAAGTATGGAAATCGTTTGATTGTTATGAAAGATGGACAAATCATCCAAGATTTGAACAAGGATGAAAAAGCTAGAATGAAGATTTCCGATTACTATCAACTGTTTGATTAAGAATTTACATTAACTATAAGCTTAGGGGGAGTATTTTACCTCTAAGTTTTTTGTTTTTGAAACGAATAGAAAATTTTAACTACGATTTTTTATTTTCAAGGTTATTTGCTTTTAAATGAAATTTTACTTTAAAAAAGTTCATAATCTATGAAATAGGAGTATGTAAAGGGGATGAAATGGTTTACTTTTTTTCAGAAATAAGCTATACTATATAAAGTAAACTGTGATAAAATGGAGGTATTGTCTATGGTTGACAAGAGAGTCATCGAAGAAATCAAAAACAATACCAATATTGTCGAAATCATAGGAGAAGTAATTTCCTTACAAAAATCTGGACGGAACTTTTTAGGGCTCTGTCCTTTTCATGGTGAAAAGACCCCTTCCTTTAACGTAGTTGAAGATAAGCAGTTTTACCACTGTTTTGGTTGTGGCCGTTCTGGAGATGTCTTTAAATTCATTGAAGAATATCAACATGTAACCTTTGCCGATGCCGTGAGGATTCTAGGCGAACGTCTTGGGGTACATCTTGAAACTCCTGTACACAATACCGCTCAACATACGTCCCCTCATCAAAATCTTTATGAGATGCATGATAAGGCTGCACGCTTTTATCATGCTATTCTCATGACAACAAAAATGGGTGAGGAAGCAAGAAACTATCTCTATAAACGTGGCTTGACCGATGATGTCATTAAACATTTTATGATTGGTTTAGCCCCTGCTGAACGTTCTTATCTCTACCAACGTTTAGCTGATGATTATAGTGAAAAGGACTTGCTGGATTCAGGTCTGTTTTATCTTTCCGAGAGTAATCAATTCTTTGATACCTTCCATAATCGGATTATATTTCCACTCTCTAACGATCAAGGTAAGGTAATTGCTTTTTCTGGTCGTGTTTGGCAAGAGACAGATTCTCAAACTGCCAAGTATAAAAATAGTCGCGCGACGGCAATTTTTAACAAGAGTTACGAATTATATCATTTGGATAGGGTAAAAAAAGGGTCTGGTAAAGCTCCTGAAATTTATCTGATGGAAGGTTTTATGGATGTCATTGCAGCCTACCGTGCTGGTATTGAAAATGCAGTAGCTTCCATGGGAACAGCCTTGACTACTGAACACGTTGAGCATCTCAAACGCTTTACAAAAAAAGTGATTATCACTTATGATGGTGATAAGGCCGGACAAGCAGCAACCGCTAAAGCTCTAGTGGAACTTGGTGATCTACCAGTTCAAATTGTTCAAATTCCCGATGCAATGGACCCTGATGAGTATTTACAAAAGAATTCTCCAGAGGATTTGGCTTATCTTTTATCCAATACTCGAATCAGTCCGACTGAGTTTTACATTCACCATTACAAACCAAGTAATAGTGAAAATCTTCAAGCACAGATTGATTTCATCGAGAAAATTGCACCTCTTATCGTCAAAGAACCTTCTATCACAGCCCAGAACACCTATATTCATTTGTTGACGGATCATTTACCATCTTTTGATTATCAACAAGTTGAGCACATTATCAATGAAAGTCGAGTTAGACAGAGACAAGAGAAGGTTAAGCAAGTCGTTAATCCGACACCTATCACCATGTCAGTTTCTAAACAACTGACAGCAGTTATGAGGGCTGAAGCGCATATTCTTTACCGTATGATGGAACATCCTTTGGTGCTCAATGATTATCGCTTGAGAGATGATTTTGTATTTGAAACACCTGAGTTTCAAACCTTGTATGGTCTGCTGATTGATAATGGATCAATCACTTCGGAAGATTTGGCTAACCAGACTAGAGAAGTTGAAAATGCATGGTACCAGGTGTTAGCCTTGGATTTACCTTCTGAAATGTCTCCGGAAGAGTTAAAAGAAGTGGAAGAGTCGAGAAATCGTGCTCTGTTGAATCAACAAAATTTGCAAATCAAAAAGAAGGTTCAGGAAGCTAGTCATGTAGGTGATACTGATACTGCTTTAGAAGAGCTTGAACGCTTAATTGCCCAAAAAAGAAGAATGGAGTAAGAATGGCAAAAAAACAAAAAGAAGTAACAACTTTTGATGTCCAAGTCGCTGAGTTTATTCGTAACCATAAGAAAACTGGTACTGCGACAGATGACGAAATTAACAATGTCCTAGTAATTCCTTTTGCACTTGATGTTGAAGGGATTGAAAACCTTTTGCAACGTATTCAAGATGCTGGTATTGCAATCACTGATAATGAAGGAAACCCAAGTGAACGTGTTCTAAGTACAGAAGAAGAACCAGAACTCAGTGATGAGGATTTAATTGGTTCAACATCTGCCAAGGTTAACGATCCTGTTCGCATGTATTTGAAAGAAATTGGGGTTGTACCTCTTCTTACAAACGAAGAAGAAAAAGAGTTGGCCCTTGCTGTTGAAGCAGGCGATGTTGAAGCTAAGCAACGTCTAGCAGAAGCTAACCTTCGTTTGGTTGTGTCTATCGCGAAACGCTATGTTGGACGTGGAATGCAATTCCTTGACTTAATCCAAGAAGGTAACATGGGGCTTATGAAAGCCGTTGATAAATTTGACTACTCTAAAGGGTTCAAGTTCTCAACTTATGCAACTTGGTGGATCCGTCAGGCCATTACTCGTGCCATTGCTGACCAAGCTCGTACCATCCGTATCCCAGTTCATATGGTTGAAACCATTAACAAACTTGTTCGTGAACAACGTAATCTTCTTCAAGAGTTAGGACAAGATCCTACTCCTGAGCAAATTGCTGAACGAATGGATATGACGCCTGATAAAGTTCGTGAAATCCTTAAGATTGCTCAAGAACCAGTTTCTCTAGAAACGCCTATTGGTGAAGAAGATGATAGCCATCTTGGTGACTTTATTGAAGATGAAGTGATTGAAAATCCAGTTGACTACACAACTCGTATTGTTTTGCGTGAACAGTTGGATGAAGTTTTGGATACTCTTACAGATCGTGAAGAAAATGTTCTTCGTCTTCGTTTTGGTCTCGATGATGGGAAAATGCGTACGCTAGAAGATGTGGGTAAAGTCTTCAACGTTACTCGTGAGCGTATTCGTCAGATTGAAGCAAAAGCTTTGAGAAAACTTCGCCAACCAAGTCGAAGCAAACCGCTTCGAGACTTTATCGAAGATTAAGATAGAGGAGGCTGAATATGGCTTACACTGAAGAGCAAATTGAAAACATCAAAACACGGATTTTGACAGCTTTAGAAGAAGTTATCGACCCAGAATTAGGAATCGATATCGTCAACTTAGGTCTTATTTATGAGATTCGTTTTGATGGTGATACAGGTGAGACAGAGATTGATATGACTTTGACAACTATGGGTTGTCCTTTGGCAGATCTCTTAACTGACCAAATCTATGATGCAATGACAGATGTTCCAGAGGTTACCAACGTCGAAGTTAAATTAGTTTGGTATCCAGCTTGGACGGTTGAAAAAATGAGTCGCTATGCGCGCATTGCTTTAGGAATTAAGTAAAATAAAACAAAAAAAGAGAAATAGCATAATTGTTAGGAATTTCCCTAGCTTTTATGCTATCTCTCTTTTAATTTGCTGATTTTCTTTCAAGAAAATGATATAATGGATAGTATGGAAAAAGAGAAATTACGCATCAATATGCTAAGTTCGAGTGAAAAGGTAGCAGGACAAGGTGTATCTGGAGCTTACCGTGAACTTGTGCAACTTTTGAAACGTGATGCGAAAGACCAACTAATTGTAACGGAGAATCTTCCTGTAGAAGCTGATGTTACTCATTTTCATACAATCGATCTTCCTTATTATTTGTCAACATTCCAAAAGAAGCGTTCTGGTCGTAGAATTGGTTATGTCCACTTCTTGCCGGATACCTTAGAAGGTAGCTTGAAGATACCATTCTTCCTAAAAGGAATCGTGAAGCGATACGTATTTTCCTTTTATGACCGTATGGAACATTTGGTTGTGGTCAATCCTACTTTCATCGAAGATTTGGTTGCAGCTGGGATTCCCCGTGAAAAAGTAACCTATATCCCTAACTTTGTGAATAAAGAAAAATGGCATCCACTTCCTGCAGAAGAAGTAAGTAAACTTCGACATGACATGGGGTTGAGCGAAAATAAATTCGTGGTCGTAGGAGCAGGGCAGGTTCAAAAGCGTAAGGGAATTGATGATTTCATTTCACTTGCTGAATCGTTACCTGAGATTACCTTTATTTGGGCTGGAGGCTTCTCTTTTGGTGGTATCACGGATGGTTATGAGCGTTATAAAAAAATCATGGATAATCCTCCCAAAAATTTAATTTTCCCTGGGATTGTTGAGCCAGAACGGATGAGAGAACTCTATGCTTTGGCAGATTTGTTCTTACTCCCTAGTTATAACGAGCTCTTTCCAATGACTATTCTAGAAGCTGCGAGTTGTGAAGCACCCATTATGCTTCGAGATTTGGATCTTTATAAGGTTATTCTAGAAGGAAATTATCGACCTACTACTGATGTAGAAGAGATGAAAGAAGCTATTTTGGAATACCGAGAGCATCCAGAAGCTCTAAGAGAGTTGAAAGAGAGGGCTAAGGCTATTTCAAAAGAATACTCCGAAGAGCATCTTTTAGAAATCTGGCTTAAATTCTATCGGGAGCAAGCAGCTTTAGGAAAAAAATGAGGTAGTATATGCGAATTGGATTATTTACAGATACTTATTTCCCACAGGTCTCGGGTGTTGCGACCAGTATTCGAACCTTAAAAACTGAACTTGAAAAGCAAGGGCATGCAGTCTTTATCTTTACGACAACTGATAAGGATGTTAATCGCTATGAAGACTGGCAAATTATCCGTATTCCTAGTGTTCCATTCTTTGCCTTCAAAGATCGTCGTTTTGCTTACCGTGGATTTACAAAAGCTCTTGAGATTGCGAAACAATATCAGTTAGACATTATTCATACCCAGACAGAGTTTTCTCTTGGTTTATTGGGAATATGGATTGCACGAGAACTGAAAATTCCAGTTATTCATACCTATCATACCCAGTATGAGGATTATGTTCATTATATTGCTAAGGGGATGTTGATTCGTCCAGGTATGGTCAAATACCTAGTCCGTGGTTTTCTACATGATGTCGACGGAGTTATTTGTCCAAGTGAAATCGTGCGTGATTTGTTATCCGATTATAAGGTAAAGGTTGAAAAGCGTGTCATTCCTACAGGGATTGAACTTGCCAAGTTTGAACGGCCTGAGATTGGTCCTGAGCACATCAGTGACCTCCGAGATAAACTTGGTATCAAGAAAAATGAAAAGATGCTTCTAAGTCTTTCTCGTGTTTCGTACGAGAAGAACATTCAAGCAGTTCTGGCAGCTTTACCAGATGTTTTAAAAGAAGAACAAAATGTTAAATTGGTTGTAGCTGGTGATGGTCCTTATTTGAAAAATCTTAAGGAGCAAGCAGAAGACTTACAGATTCAAGATTCTGTTATCTTTACAGGTATGATTCCGCCAAATGAAACGGCACTTTATTATAAGGCGGCTGATTTCTTTATTTCGGCTTCTACAAGTGAGACTCAGGGATTGACTTATCTTGAAAGTTTAGCAAGTAAGACTCCTGTTATTGCCCATGGGAATCCTTATCTGGATAATCTTATCAACGATAAAATGTTTGGAACCCTTTATTATGAGGAAAGAGATTTGGCAGGAGCGATTCTTGAAGCCTTACTTGCTACACCGTCAATGGATGAAAAACACTTAGCTGAAAAATTATATGAAATTTCTGCTGAGAATTTTGGTAGAAGAGTCCATGAATTTTATCTAGACGTCATTATTTCAAATAATTTTGCCAAAGAAACAGGTGCTGACGAACCTGTTACAAAACGTATTCTAAAGACAGTCTTTTATATTCCGCAACAGGCCGTTAAGATGCCAGTCAAAGGTTCTAGACGTATGCTTAAGGCATCAAGAAAACAATTAAGAAATTTAAGAAAATATTTGAATGATTAAATTCTTCCGATGAAAGGAAAAAAACTATGAATAAGAAATTGATGAGAAGTGGTAGAGATCAAAAAATTGGTGGTGTCTGCGCAGGAGTGGCACATTATTTTAATATTGACCCTACAATTGTTCGTGTTATTTGGGGAGTTTTGGCTTTCTGTTATGGCGCAGGACTTATTGCTTACTTGATTTTGTGGGCAATCGCTCCTGTATCTGATGAGTATTAATATTAGAGTATTAGAGTAAAGGAGAAAACATGGCATTCGGTGATAATGGTAAACGTAAAAAAACATTCTTTGAAAAACTTACAATGTTTGTCGTATTAATCATGTTGTTTGTTACTTTAGCAGGTATTTTTGCGACTGCAATTGGTGTATTCAGCAGATTTTAAAATACTTGTTGTAGGATCAAATTATAATAGTTGGTGACTGGGATTTTCCCAGCCCTTTTTAAAGTGAGAAGAGAATATGAGTATGTTTTTAGACACAGCCAAGATTAAAGTAAAGGCTGGTAATGGTGGCGATGGCATGGTTGCCTTTCGTCGTGAAAAATATGTCCCTAACGGTGGACCATGGGGCGGTGATGGAGGACGTGGTGGTAACGTTGTTTTCGTTGTAGACGAAGGCTTGCGTACCCTTATGGACTTCCGTTACAATCGTCATTTCAAAGCCCAATCTGGTGAGAAAGGAATGACAAAAGGAATGCATGGTAGAGGAGCTGAGGATTTGATTGTACGTGTACCTCAAGGGACAACTGTGCGTGATGCTGAGACTGGAAAAGTCATCACTGATTTAATTGAGAATGGTCAAGAGTTTATTGTAGCTCATGGTGGACGTGGTGGACGTGGAAATATCCGTTTTGCAACACCAAAAAATCCTGCGCCAGAAATCTCAGAAAATGGAGAACCAGGTCAGGAACGTGAATTACAGTTAGAACTTAAAATTCTAGCGGATGTTGGTTTGGTTGGCTTCCCATCTGTCGGTAAATCAACTTTGTTAAGTGTTATTACTTCTGCAAAACCAAAAATTGGAGCTTACCATTTTACAACAATTGTTCCTAATCTTGGTATGGTCCGGACTCAATCAGGGGAGTCCTTTGCAGTAGCAGACCTTCCTGGATTGATTGAAGGTGCTAGTCAAGGTGTCGGCCTAGGAACTCAGTTCTTGCGTCATATTGAGCGTACCCGCGTTATCTTGCATATCATTGATATGTCTGCCAGTGAAGGACGTGATCCTTACGAGGATTATCTAGCGATTAATAAGGAACTTGAATCTTACAATCTTCGTCTGATGGAGCGTCCACAAATCATTGTTGCCAACAAGATGGATATGCCAGATAGTCAGGAAAACCTTGAAGAGTTCAAGAAAAAATTGGCTGCAAATTATGATGAATTTGAGGAATTACCGCCAATCTTCCCAATCTCAGGTTTGACCAAGCAAGGCCTTGCACCTTTATTAGATGCAACGGCAGAACTTCTTGATAAGACGCCAGAATTTCCAATTTACGATGAATCTGAAATGGAAGAAGAAGCATATTATGGCTTTGATGAAGAAGAAAAACCATTTGAGATTGGTCGTGATGATGATGCAACATGGGTTCTTTCCGGTGAAAAACTCATGAAACTCTTTAATATGACTAATTTTGACCGAGATGAGTCTGTTATGAAGTTTGCCCGTCAGTTGCGTGGAATGGGAGTTGATGAAGCTCTGCGTGCTCGCGGTGCTAAGGATGGTGACCTTGTTCGTATTGGTAAATTTGAGTTTGAATTTGTAGACTAGGAGATAGCTATGGGTGATAAACCAATATCTTTCCGAGATGCTGATGGAAATTTTGTTTCTGCAGCAGACGTCTGGAATGAAAAGAAATTAGAAGAACTTTTTAATCGGCTCAATCCCAATCGTTCATTGAGACTTGCGAGAATGAAGAAACAAGCCGAAGAAAAAAAATAAGAATAAAAGTACCCGTGATATTCGTATCACGGGTTTTCTGGTTTACTAACTATTTTTGATAAGGAATTTCTAGACTTGATTGTGAAAGGTCCACAGTTAATTGATAGTCTGTATTGTCACGTATAGTAATCTCAAAGTCAGTAGTATAAAGAACGAGTCGGATTGTATCGTCTTTTTTTAGTTTGTAAATTGTTGGTTGGAGTTCAAATTGGAATTCCATCCATTCATCTGGTTTAACTTCTTCAATTTTTAATAAATCATGACGATTTTGAAGATTGAGATAGCCTTTGGTGATAACACGCTGTGCATTTGGGCTAAATGGTAGTTCGCAAAGGTTTTCCAGCATATGGTAACGACCATTATCAATCGTACGAGCAGCCAAAACTCCTGGATATGGTTGTAGGTATTTCTTTTGACCAAGTTCGAGAAGTTGAGCAGAAAGTAAGCCTTTATTGGTACTTGATTTAAGACGGAGATTTAGTTTGACACGACCATTAAGATGAAGGTCTTCCGTCACTGGAATGTCAATGGTTACCTGATTGACTTTACCTTGATACAATTCATTATTAAAGGTTTGGTAGGTTTTTCCAAAACGTTCAAAGTCAGAATCTTGGTAATGATTTTCAATGATAGCTTCTTCAGTACCCAAAGAGAAAGTTTTATGTTCAGTTTGATTTCCAAAGTCATTTAGTTTATGCCATATTTGTGGACTAGTATTATCTTGCCAGACGACTCTTGGAAGTTGGAAGTCAGTGTTTTGACCTAATAATTTCTGTGTCAAAAGGGCATTCATAGATTCACGGAAATCAATCGACTGCCAGTTGTTCATATAAACATGGGCTCCGTTATGATAAAAGAGGTGTTTATTAATATGACTTGGAAGAGCATTGAACATTTGATAGACGTGAAGTGGTTTTACATTCCAGTCTTGCGAACCGTGGGTAAAGACAACTTCAGCCTTAACCTTTTGGGTATTGAGTAGGTAGTTTCTGTCATGCCAAAATTGGTTATAATCTCCAGTTTTACGGTCTAGATTTTTCTTCAGTTCTTCTATGGAAGCTTTATGAGCCTCGTTTCCACGAATAAAGTCACCAGCTAAGAGATTACGAGAATAAGTTAATTCATCTAATGAATCGAAGTCCTCTCCAGGATAGCCGCCTGGGCTTGTCACAAGACCATTTTCACGGTAATAGTTGTACCATGAAGAGATACCGGCTTCAGCAATAATGACTTCTAAACCATCAACTCCTGTAGTGGCAAGACCGTTAGACATTGTTCCTAGGTAAGAAAGACCTGTAGTTGCTACTTTACCATTTGACCAGTCAGCTTTGACTTGACGTTCACGACTATGGTCTGTGAAGGCACGGCATCGACCATTGAGCCAATCAATGACATTTTTATAAGCTTCAACTTGTCGGTAGTCAC
>CAUUTJ010000004.1:0-45887 GCA_963548045.1 uncultured Streptococcus sp. | reverse complement strand
TGAGTGCAACAACCATTATCAACTATCTACTCAGTTTCCTATGGATTAAACGAGAGGTTTCCTTTGTTAAGATTCAAGTCATCGAACTCATCAAAGCATCTAAACCTCTTCTAACCATGTTACTCCTAGCAAATGCGAATATGCTCTACACCTTGCTAGACCGTATGTTTATCACTAAGGGACCTGATGAGAATTACATCTCCTACTACACCATTGCCTCAAGTATTGTAATGCTGATTGCTAGTGTCCTGAGTGGAGCTATCAATGTCAGCATACCTCGACTTGGTTACTATTTAGGAAAAAAAGATTACACTTCATACAAGTATCTGGTCAATCAAGGTGCATCTCTCTTTTTCTTCCTCATGATTCCGACTAGTATCGGGATTATGGTTTTAGGAACTTATGCGACTGTTATCTACTCTTCTGAGAAGTATATAGAAGCAGGAATTGTTACAAGCGTCTTTGCCTTTCGAACCATTATCTGGGCTATCGAATTAATCCTTGGTAAGCAAATTATCTTTATCAATGACCACGAAAACCGATTAACAGCTTTCTACTTTATCGGAGGTGGCGCCAATATGATTCTCAACTCACTACTCCTTTTCAATAATATCTTTACTCCTGAATACTACATCGGAACAACCATTATAGCTGAATCAATCGTAGTTCTGCTAGAAATTCGCTTTATTCAAAAGCACAAACTATTGGATTTGAGAGAGATTTTTACAACCTTGGCTCGCTACACAATCGTGTCACTTGGTTTCATCCCAATTTATTATGTTTTTAAAACCCTCTTCCAAGTTCATAGTTATGAAGTTACGATGAAGATGATTAGCATGGTTCTTTCTACAATCGTAGCTTGTGGTATCTATTACGCTATCACACTCTTTATTATCAAAGATAAAACACTTCATTATGCGCTTGATCTAGTTCGTGCTAAAATTAAACGAAGTTAACAAAACACCTATAAAGCTTATTAAGCTTTATAGGTGTTTTTATTGTAGAAAAATTTAATTAAAAATCAGTTAGAAACTTATTTCTTTTCTTGATTCGTTTGTGTCTTAGACTTAGTAGATTAATTTTTCCCCTCAGACGCAACAGATGAGCTTTCTGTTTGTTGAGTCCTCTCTACTTCAGTTGTTTCGAAAGTGAGACCTTGTCTACTTTCAACGGTTCGTTCCTGAGTAGTTTCTTCTTCAATAGTAGTTGTCCAAACTCCATCCCGATTAACCTTATAGCCATCAGGTGTTGTGCCATTTCTTAAAAGTGAACCATCTGTTTGGAAGTAATACCATTTACCATCAAGTTGTTTCCATCCAGTCTGCATGGCTCCATTAGCATCAAAATAGTAAGTTTCATCATTTACTTTATGGATTCCCGTAGCCATTTGACCAGTTTCAGTATCAAGGTAGTACCAAAAACCATTTTCTTTGAGCCAACCTGTCTTCATTGCTCCACTATTTGTAAAGTATCTGTATGAGTCATCGAACCATTTCCAGCCCGTTTGCATGGCTCCACTTGCATTTAGATAGTAGCGAACACCTTCAATTTCTTGTAGGCCAGTTTGCATGATACCTTCTTTATCTAGATAATACCAGAGTTCCTTGTCTTTGAGCCAACCTGTCTTCATCGCTCCACTACTAGTGAAGTAATAATAATGGTTATCAAGCCATTTCCAACCGGTCTGCATAGCTCCGCTTGCATTGAGATAATAGCGTGAACCATTAATCTCTTGAAGGCCTGTTAACATGACACCGTCTTTATCTAGATAGTACCATAGTTCTTTATCTTTAAGCCAACCTGTCTTCATAGCGCCACTACTTGCAAAGTAGTAATAATGGTTATTGAGCCGTTTCCAACCAGTTTGCATAGCACCACTTGCATTGAGGTAATAACGAGTGCCATCAATCTCTTGAAGACCCGTTAGCATGACACCGTCTTTATCTAGATAATACCAAGTATCTTTATCCTTGATCCAGCCTGTTTTCATTGCTCCGGAACTTGCAAAATAGCTCCAATGCCCTTCAATCAAGGCCCAACTTGTTTGCATAACTCCCTTATTATCAAAGTAGTAGTGTACTCCATTGATTTCCTTTTTACCAACTATGTGTTTTCCATCTTCATCAAAGTAGTACCAGTTTCCATCTATTTTTTGCCAACTAGATGCTGTTTCTTCTGTTTGAAGAGCACCACTACTTGCAAACAACAGCTTTTTACCATTAAAGACTTGTAAGCCAGTCAGCATTTTACCATCCTTATCAAAGAGGTATTTTTGACCACCAATTTCAGCTAGTTCATTGTAACGTCTTGCACCGTTTGACTGGATATAGTACCAAGTATTATCATGATAGAACCAACCACCCGTCTGCATTTTACCATCATTGTTTAGGTAGTAGTCATTAAATTTTGGTTCTCCGTTCCATTCGTCAGTGATACGGAGCCAACGACCACTCTGCATTTGACCTTTTCCGTTAAAGAAATATGTAGCACCAGCAATATCTTGCCAACCGATAGCCATCTGACCATCTTTTAAACGATACTTCCAGTAACCATCTTCTTTATACCATTTCTCTTCAACAGTAGGAATATTCGGAAAATCTCCTGAAACATTTGTAAAGCCTTTATCACTAATATCAAATACAGTTGCATCCTGAGTTTTACTTGATGCATGAATCACTTGAATATTTTTATTTTTTAGATAGTCTCTCGTTGAAGCGAGGTTAATATCTCCTCCAGTTGTTTGGATAATCATACTAGGAGAAAGGTGATCTATGAAACCAATTGTATTAGAAACCTTGGCATCGTAGTGGTGATTCCATTTCATCATATCTACTTTTCCAATAACAGGCCCTAATTTATCTTCAGCTCCCTCAGCATTATCCAAATCGCCACCAAGATAAATTCTTTTTCCTGCTACTGTTAATACTGCTACAATTGAATTGGAATTATCATCAAGAACCCTTTTTAAATTTCCATCAGCATCATATTCATTTTTATAATTATAAAGCTGAATGTCCATGTCACCAAATTTAAAATGGCTATCTTCATCTTTTATGTCTTGAATAAGTGTAACTCCCTTATTCTGTGCAGCACGAAGAGCATTATCATAATTGAAAAGGTTATCCCACAATCCCCAAGTGCTTGTAATTCGTTGATCTGAATATTTTTTCAAATAGAATTTATCGACTTGATAGCGATTAAGAATTTCATCTGCTCCACCTATATGGTCGCTATGAACATGAGTTCCTAATATAAAATCTAATTTCTTGACACCTAATTGATCAAGATGTCGAATCAACCGATCTTCCAAAACTTGATAATTGTTAATAGAAATTCCCCATCGATTTGGATAACGTGTATCCGTTCCATCCGGAAAGTCATAATCCTCTCCCATATCAATCAAAGCATAGTGACCATTACTTTCTAGTAAAATAGCATCACTTCCAGAGTTAGCTTTTGTATTGATAAAGTGGATACGATTCCCTGAACCTGTTGAAATAGTATCTGCATTCACTGTTTGTGCTTGAATTATTGATGCCGATAAGATCAAGGCACTAAGTAATATTGATTTTTTAATAGTTTTCATATGGCATTCAACTTTCTCTTTTTTATATACTCTTTCATTAATCAATCCAATAATTCTTCTCATTTCCTGGTATCTGTTTGTCAGCAGGAGGTGGAGTCATATAATCTTCCCCAAATTCATAGACAAGAATCTCATGATATCTTCTTGGTACTTTTAGGATTAGATTTTCATATGGCATATCAATTGTATCATACAGCCATTCTGCTTTAATGCCAGCTGGATAGTATGAATCATAAGTTGAACAAACCAAGTCTGTAGAATTTTCAACACTGTATTTTAAGGCAAGTTGTTCTAGCTTTTGATTCCAGAATTGAGGAGATGTAAATCTGAATATTGCTGACGCGATATAACGAGGAAGATTTTTAATCCCTCCGTTTTCGTATTTAATTCCTTTAAAGTTCAAAGACGATAGACGAATTAGTTGTTTATATAGTTTCATTTTCTTACGATCTTGTTCGTCTGTAACAAGACCATCGTACGGGAAGACATCTACGCAAGTTCCAAGCACAACACTTGGATCTAAAAGATTCGAATCTCTCCGTGTTCGAATATCGTAAACACGCATATAACTATATGGATAACCCTTCGTTTCTCTAAAAGAAATCAGCTTATAGTATGGGTGGTTATCGTTTTTTAGAACTGCGTATAACTTTTCAAATTCATCTCTAGCTAAAGAAATGTCTGTATCATCATCCCAAGGAATAAAGCCTTTGTGACGTACAGCCCCAAGTAAGGTTCCAAAATCGATAAAATATTTAATATCATGTTTTTCACAGATTTCATGTAAATACTCTAGAATATCAAGCTCTACTTGCTTGATCTCTTCTAGACTTAAAATTCTCTCAGACATCTTTGTCACTCCTATTTTTTACTCTTTGCTAAGATGAAAAAATATTATCCATTCTCTACAATTTTCCATAGTTTGAAGTCATGATGAGAAACTTGTTGCTCCACTGGTGGCAACTGCATATAGTTCCCATAATCTGAAGTAAGAATTTCATGGTAATGTTTTGGTATCATGAATTCCTTACCTTCAAAATTGCCAGTTTCAACATCTTCTAACCATTCGCGTTTCCAAACAGGTTTATTCATATCTTTATAGATAAGATAATCTACTTGTTCATAATTTTCTACTTTTCTCGATTTTGCTAATTCATCGATTTGAGAGACATATTTATTTGTGTTTGTGAAATAAAAGATAATAACAGAAATATAGCGGATCATTGAATTTACTACACTTTTAGTATTCGTAATTCCTTTGAAAGTATAACAACTTAACTGGCGTTTCTTAATGATTTTAGTCATTTTATCCTTAAACGCCTGATCATCTTCATAACCGTCTACAGGGAAAATATCTACATAGATTCCCATATTCGAATCAATTCGCACATCTTCCTCAAGTAGGTAGGTACGATTATCTTGAACCTTCATGAAAGGATAAACATAATTGATATTATTTTTATAAGACATGACTTCGTATCGTTCATCTGGATGGGCAATCAAATAATCTTGTAATTTTTCATAATCATCTCGAAGCATACAAATATCCATATCATCATCCCATGGAATAAAACCTTGATGACGAACTGCACCAATTAAGCTACCATATGCTAAGAAATACTTAACACCAATTTTCTGACAAACTTCATGAATATATTCCATGATTCCTAATTCCATCTGTTGGATTTCAGAAATGTCTGTCACTTCCTTATAACGGATATTTTTTTCTTTTAAACAGATCGTTAGACCATAACCAATAACTAACCAAAATACGATATTGATAAAGTTTGTCGAATACATGATCTGACTTTCAAATAATTGTCCAAATAAAATACCAAAAAATAGAATCATGATAAATTTTTCGCTATTCTTCTTAGACAAAATTAAATAAGTAACAAATCTTCCAGCGATATAACTTATTAAAATGATGAAAGAAAGTAAACCTAATAATCCTGAACTTACAAAAATTGTTACAAATATATTGTGGAAGTTCCCACCAATCAGCGAATTCTGAATTTCAAATTTACTAAAGTACTCTGTATAGTAATCGGTAACATTTCGAACACCATAGCCAAATAACGGTTTTGCACTTCCCATTTTAATAGCATTTTTCCAAATATAAGTACGTCCACTTGGTGTCGTCTCGATTAGGTGAAGTTCCCCGTTTTTCTTGGCTATGTCCGAATCTGTCTCTGAATATGATTTGCCTTTATTTAAGTCAATTACAGTTGCCTTGGCTGCTGAAATGTATATAGAAGTTACATAACTAATACCAATATTACTACCTATGAGTAAGATACTAGCTACTAGAAAAGTAAGCCATTTTTTGAGTAATTTTCCTCTAGAAATAAAAAGACAATAAATTCCAAGCATCAAAATGACTGATAAGAGTGCTCCTCTACTCTGCATGGTTGCAAAATAGATTAACTGAATCAAATTGTTTATCTTTAAATAAACTGAGTATTTACTCCCTTTATGAATGAGGTATAAAGCAAAAACGATGCTGATATAAGAAAAAATAGCACTTGCATTCGGATTAACGATACCCCATAGGCGTCCATTCATAACACCATAATAATAGGATTGCTCTCCAATTTTAAATAATATTAAAACTCTAAATATTAAAAGAACAAAAGCAAATATAGCTGAGAAAAAAGATACAAATTGAACTGTTACGGCAATCAAGCGAATTAACTTCTTAAGATAGTCTGAATTCACCATAGTAAATAGTAAAATGTAGGTAATCATAAAGAAGATTTCAACCATATTTCCCATCAAGTGGCCTGAGCGATTAACCAATGCGGCAACTAGATGACTACCTGCTAAAAGTCCAAATAAACTTAAAAACTTCTTATCGATTTCTATTCGTTTCCAATTTAATAATAAGGTTAAACAAATACAAAGAACAACAACTGCTGATAATCCCTTATAGACAGGGTTAGTTACTTTATAGACTAGTGAACTCATGCTTAAAATTGAAATAAAAACAAACAGATATGAAATCCAAAATTTTGATTTTTCAAAGCATTCATTCGTTTTTGAAAAATTCATCTTCAACTCCTTTAAATGACATTATTGATTCAAGCCGACAATTTGTTTATAAATCCATGGAGAAATAAGGAGAGACAAAACGGCTATTTTTCGAAAATTAGTAAAATAAGGATCTTTCAATATTTCAGATAAATGATTAATAATCCACTTTCTCAACTTATTTTTTTCTGTTCGATATTGATCTGATTCTGTAAAGATTATTTTATCGTACACAGTGATATAGGACCAACACTCCCTGTTCACTAATTCAGTTTTTAGTTGTGGAAATATTTGAAAAACATCCGAAACAATAATCTTATAGACCTCTATGGTATCAAATACATGAGTATTGACAGAAGTTGTTGCACTCCCCTGTCTATGGTCATAATAGTAGATCGGTTTATCAATAAATACGCTTGTACATTTGGTTTTTAATAAAATTTCTGTTAAAAACAAAGCATCCTCAGCCAAATGATAGTCTGTATTAAATGTAAAATCTGAAATAATATCTCTTTTAAATAATTTTGCAACAGGGAAAAAAGAAGTTTTACTTGTCGTCAATAATTCTCTCATTGTCTGCTCTGTCGACCACTTTTCTTCTTTTCCTGAAAAAACTGGTAGTTCTGTAATTTGACCATTTTTTATATGATGGAGGCGAGCTATACTAAATCCAATTGAATCATCACCATCAACTGCGCTTATTAAAGTTTCCAAATAATCATTGGTAATAAAATCATCGCTATCAACAAAAGTTATCCATTCTCCTGTTGAGTTTTGAATACCTACATTTCTAGCATTAGAGACTCCAGCGTTCTTAAGATGAAAAACCTTGATATTTCCATTTTTAGAAACTAGTTGATCACATAGTTCACCACTCTGGTCTGTCGAACCATCATTAATAAGAAGCAATTCAAAATTCGTATAAGTCTGCTTTAGAATCGACTCAACACATCGTTCAAGATAATTTTCTACGTTGTATACAGGAACAATGATACTAATTTTTTCTTGCATTGTATACTCCCTTATATTCTGTATAGCTTTTATCCATATCTGCTATAATGGCATCGTGGTGAGGCACTTGTTTTTCTGCTGGTGGTGGTGTCATATAATCACCAAAAGCTGTACTGAGATAGGCATCATACCCAACTGGAATAGGCATCTCTGTTCCTTCGAAAGGTAAGAAAATGCTATCTTCAAAGGCTTGCATTGGATATTTCTTCTTCATGTAGCCTGGACCTGAGCATAATTCTGTGATACCATCACTTTCTACTGGACCATACTTGGTCATTTCTTTCTCAGCTTTTTTCCAGATACGATAACGTAGTGATTTAGGAGTTAATCCTAGTAAAATGGTACTTCCCCATTTCATGAGGGCTCCATGTTTTTCTGGAATGGTTTGTGCACAAAAGAGAGAATAAATCAAAGCCCAGCGGACCTGTTTCTTACGCTCAGCTGGATTTTTAGGGTAGTAGTCCAAGGGAAGAACATCCAAGGCCAAGCCGTGTGGGAGGTCCAAATCTTGTTGGTAAGGCTTGATGCAAGTTGTTTCCTTGTCTCGAATAGTGATAAAGAGATTGCGATCGACAAAGTTTTTATCACTCTTTGATAGGAAATATCGCTCATCCGCGTATTGAGGCCATAACTCAGCTAATTTTTCATAATCCTTGCGCGGCATAAAGAAATCTATGTCATCATCCCAGGGGATAAACCCTTTATGTCGTAAAGCTCCAATCGCTCCTCCACCACACAAATAACAGAGCAAGCCATGTTCTTTACAAAAGGCCACAAAATATTCAGCCATCTCTAAACTACGAGCTTGAATTGCCTTTAAATCACTCATCCCATTCTCTTCCTCTTCTATAGAATTACATTATTTCATTATACCATAAAAATGGTCAAAAAATCCATCTGATTATGTGAAAAATCAAAGCCTGAAGCACCTATTTTATTAGATGTTTCAAGCTTTGATTGATTTGTTAGCTATTATCTAAATCCCATTTGAGCTAGCTTGTTCTGATAAGCTTTCTGATCTACTCGAAGGGCTTGGCCTCCATAGACATCGTAGTCGTCTACCCAGTCTCCAAGCTCTGGTATTGTTAGTTTTTCAACACCATTTTGACCTCCTTCAAGAACAGACAAACCATTAGTCAATAAGAAAGTATATGGAATGTTGGTAGACGTCATAGCGAATACTTTACCAAGTGCTTCTGACCCTGTGAAAAGTTTTGTAGGATCCTTTATCTGCTGTAAAATAGCAGTTATGACTTGTTGCTGTCTACGAGTTCGTCCATAATCTCCTTCATCATCATCACGGAAGCGTGCATAGTTGAGAAGTGTTGAACCGTTCATTTGTTGTGTCCCAACTTTAATAGTCTGTGTAGGTGATTCGGTTTCTGTCGCATGCAAATCATCCCCAACTGTAGCTTCTGTAACTGGAACACCGTTTAGGGTTGAAAATTGAGCATCAATGGTCACGCCGTCAGGGAAAAGCGTATCAATGGCAGTCGCAAAGGCTTGGAAATCGACAAGGGCATAGTATTTGATATCCAAGTCAAAATTATCTTTTAGGACCTTACGGACCATTTCAGCTCCTTGTTTTCCTTCTTGCTCACCTAATTCGTAGGCCAGGTTCAACTTATGGTCTGCTTGTTTTTGACCGTTAATAACTTGGCTATAGCCATCGATATAAACTAGGTTATCTCGCATAAAACTAACCAGCTTAAGTTTCTTATCTTTACCACTAACATTCAGAACCATGATAGAATCCGTCCGTGTTTCTGAACTATTCTGTCCGATACGGCCATCTGTTCCCAAAATAAGAATATTGACACCATCTCGGGTATCCTGCCCATTGAAAACTTCAACCTGTGCGGCTTTGGCATCTTTCGGTCCATTTGAGCTATTTGGATTCGCTGATTGGAATCCCTTTAAGAACATGAAAATCATTCCAACCGCCGCACAAATCAAAAGCATTCCTAACCATGCGAGAATACGTTTGATTCGAAAAACTCTTTTTTTCTTAGGTTTCTTTTGCTTTGGAAGCTTAGCTTTTGGTTGGGGTTGGCCAGTACGACGACTTGCACGACTACGATTTGTATAACTAGGTAGGCCTATGTTAGATTCAGTAATTTCTTGATAGGCTACATCATCTGCCTCTTCTGTTACAACTGGACGTACGTTTTGTTGACCATCTAATTTAGCTTGCAAAAAAGCAAACTCTCTTCTTTCCTTTTCATTGAGATAATGAATATTTTTCAAGAGATAGTCATAACGTAATTTTTCATGGTGTGTCAGAGGATTTTCTCTAGTCATTCCTTCTCCTTCCCTTTATCCTGTATGGTATAGATAGGGTAAGCTCCAAGTATTTTATACTGGATACCAATCGTTTCTAATTCTTTTTGAGCAAAATAGACCAATTCTTTATCAGCATAGTCCACATCAATTATAAAAAAGTATTCACCCAAGGCTGTTTTAAGGGGACGACTCTCAATCTTAGTCAGGTCAATCCCGCGCCAAGCAAAGGTAGAAAGTGCCTTATATAATGCACCTGGTAGATTATCCGGCAAGGTCAAGGCCAGGCTCATCTTTTCAGAACTTGCTTCCAAAGGGATTTGTGGTAAGTTAGGCCCCAAAACCCAAAAGCGAGTAAAGTTGGCTTCCATTTCTTGAATATCTTGAGCGACCAGTTCTAATCCATATTCCTCAGCAGAGCTTTTTGGAGCAATGGCTGCAAATGGTTGATCTGGATGTTCGGAAACGTACCGAGCAGCATAAGCTGTACTTGCCGTTACCTCTAATTGAGCGTCTGGAAAATGTTCATCGATAAATTTCTTCCCTTGGGCTAATGCCTGCGGATGAGAAAAGATTTTCTCTATTTTAGACTGTCCTGATACTGCCATCAGCTGTTGATGGATTGGCTGAACAATCTCTGCCACAGCTTGAATGCGAGCCTGGTGGAAAAGATAGTCCAGAGTCTCATGGACACTACCTTCAATGGAATTTTCAACCGGCACTACTGAATAGTCTGCTAATCCCTGTTCATAGGCCTTGATAACGTCCGTAATATTTGAAAATGGCTCTAGTTCCTCATGAGGAAAAGCCGTTTGCACAACATGGTGCGAAAAAGATCCTTTGGGACCTAGATAGGCAATTTTCATCTTAGTTCCTCTATAATTTCTTCTGGGCTTAAGCTTGACACGTCTACAATCTGACTAGCTACTTCTTCATACCAAGCCTGTCTCTCATCAAAAATCGCAGCTAAATCTTCCTTGCTATTGTTTAGAAATAGCGGGCGTTGATTGTCTTTATCAGCTGAAATTCGCTGGTAAAGGGTCTCAAAATCTGCTTTTAGGTAAATATTATCTGGATTTTGCTTGAGCAAGGCACGATTTCGAGGAGAAATAACGATTCCTCCTCCTGTGGAGATAACTTGATCTGTCTTTAGCAGATCAGCCAAAACTTCTTCTTCTATCTGACGAAAAGCTACTTCTCCTTTTTCTGCAAAGAAACGAGCAATCGGCATCCCCAAACGTTCTTCAATCAGTGTGTCCATATCTACGAAGTCAGGTGCTAAATTTCTAGCAATGGTAGATTTTCCTGCTCCCATAAACCCTAGTAAAACCTTAGCCATGAATCAAAGTCTCCAAATCATCAAAGAAGCTTGGGTAGCTAGTATTAATAGCTTCTGCACGATCCAATTCGACCTCTCCATCTGCAACTAAAAGAGCTGCAATGGCTGTCATCATGCCGATACGGTGGTCACCAAAGGTATTGATTCTGGCACCATGGAGGGTAGATTTTCCTTCGATAATCATTCCGTCTGCTGTAGGAGTAATAGCTGCCCCCATGTTATTTAAAGCATCTGCAACAACCTGAATACGGTCTGTCTCTTTGACTTTAAGTTCTTCAGCATCTTTGATAACCGTTTGCCCTTGAGCTTGGGTAGCAAGAAGAGCGATAATTGGTAATTCATCAATTAAGCGTGGAATCAAGACTCCAGCAATCTCAGTTCCTTTTAAAGCTGAAGTTTCGACAGTTAAGGTTGCAGACTTGGCAATTGGATCAATATCAGTAAGTTCTAGTTTCCCACCCATAGCACGAATAACATCAATAATCCCTGTACGAGTTTCGTTAATACCGACATTCTTAAGCACCACACGAGAATTTGGAACAATCAAACCTGCAACTAACCAAAAGGCTGCACTGGAAATGTCTCCAGGTACGACAACCGTTTGCCCACTTAGTTTTTGTGGCCCTTGGACTGTGATTTTCTTACCATCGACACTCAAGTCTCCGCTAAATTGACGTAGCATATCTTCTGTATGATTACGAGTGCACTCCTTCTCAAGGATGACAGACTGACCCTGAGCCTGCAAGGCTGCAAAAATCAAGGCTGACTTAACTTGAGCAGAGGCAATTGGCAATTCATAATGAATAGGTGTTAAATTTTTTGTACCTTTTAAGTGCAAAG
The DNA here is from genome assembly GCA_963548045.1 of uncultured Streptococcus sp. Classification (GTDB taxonomy): domain Bacteria; phylum Bacillota; class Bacilli; order Lactobacillales; family Streptococcaceae; genus Streptococcus. Next base: position 33,801 of record CAUUTJ010000004.1, on the reverse strand, counting down.
GTGGCAAGTCTCGCTCTGTCTGACCAGAAATGCTAACTCCCATTTTTTTCAAAGGAAGGGTCACACGGTCCATAGGGCGTTTGGAAAGACTGTCATCTCCAAACATCTCCACTTCAAAGTCTGCACCAGCAAGGACGCCTGAAATCAAACGAATAGAGGTCCCAGAATTCCCCATATCTAGAGCATTTTGAGGAACTTTCAAACCATCCATACCGACACCTTGAATGGTAACGACACCGTCCTTGTCCTCTATCTCAACACCGAGGTCACGAAAAACTTGCATGGTTGACAAAACATCTTCGCCACGCAAGATATCATAAACTTTAGTCTCGCCCTCAGCCAAGCTCCCAAAAATGATAGAGCGATGACTGATAGACTTATCACCTGGTACTCGAATACTACCGTTCAAGTGGTTAATGTTTATTTTTAACTTCATACTAGACCTCATACTGACAATACTTTTTCTTATTTTATCATAAAAAGTCAGAAATTTCTTAAAAATTCCTGACTTTATGAGGTAAATTCTTATTTTAAAAGTTCTGAAATTGGTTCAAAAACAATTTTTTCAATATCAGATAGATAAATAGAAAGTTGTTGCTGTTTGGCAAAGAATTCCGACAAGAGAGCATTACCTTGAATCAGCTTACCAAAAGATTCCATTTTTTCCTGGAAAGAAGCATCTGGCATTTGACCAGTTTGGGCCATGACTTGGATTTCATGCTGAAAAGCAATATAATCCGCAAAGATTTTGCTAGCTTCTGCATCTGCTTGGATAGCATCTCTAGCTTCCTTAACCGCCTTGTATTCAGGCAATTCGCGTAGTCCACGACTAAGTGCATTTGCACTATCATAAATATTTGACATGATTGTCCTCCTTATTTTATTACGACTGTGTAATCAGTATTTTCTGTAATGACTTGCTCAGCACGTTTTAAATCCTGAGCATTCTTAAAGGAAATTTGCAGAATCCCGTGAACATCTTCGCGGTTTTCCTCGTTGATATGGATATTAACCAAGGAAGTTCCTCTTAGCAATTCCAAGATGCGCAAGATGACGTTTTCCTCATCGGGAACGTCTACATAAAGGTCAAATGAACTATCTACTCCTCCACGTTTATGGATTTCCATAGCTTGACGTTGTTCACGCGCTTGATTGAAAAAGTTCCAGATTTGGTTTTCATCACCCTTGCTAATAGCTTGTCCAACCTCGTCTAAACGTCGCTTGAAATCCTCGATGCGTTCAATAATGGTCTCTCGATTGGATAAGAGGATAGAAGTCCACATTCCTGGCTCACTTTCGGCAATCCGAGTCATATCCCTGAAACCACCTGCCGCAAAACGTCGTGCCATCTCATGTTCTTCAGCATAACTGGCAGTTTGTTCCATCAATCCTGATGCTAAGATATGCGGAAAATGACTGATCTGAGAAGTCACTCGGTCATGCTCTGTAGCATCGATTTCAATGAAACGAGCGTGAAGACCTGACAGCAAGCCCTTCATTTCTTCGAGCGTATCCTGGGTTGTTAAGCTCGAAGGCGTAAAGATATAGTAGGCATTTTCAAAAAGATTAACATCGGCAGAAGCTGCTCCTGTCTTATGACTCCCTGCCATAGGATGAGCCCCTACAAAGCGAACAGGCTTATCTGCAAAACACTTCTCAGCTGTAGCCACGATAGCTGACTTGGTCGATCCAGCATCAGAAATAATGACACCTTCTTTTAGTTCCAAAGTTGCCAATTCTTGTAAAAAAGCAATGGTTTGCTTGATTGGCAAGGTAAGAATGATGACATCTGCAAGTGGAGCAAAACTAGCAAAATTATCCGTCGCACGGTCGATCATTCCTCGCTCCAAGGCAATATCTCTGGACGCCTGACTACGATTGTATCCCAAAATCTCATAATCAGGATGATCTCTTTTGATGCCCAGTGCCATTGAAGCACCAATCAAACCAAGCCCTGCGATATAGATGGTTTTTGCCATAAGAACTCCTTAATAATTCTTTGTATACTCCCGATGATTAGCAACAGCTTCTTTTAATTCTTCCAGATTATCTGAGGAGAATTTCTCTAGAATTTCTTGGGCCAAGACCGTTGCTACGACTGCTTCCATAACGACACCAGCCGCTGGAAGAGCAGTTGGATCACTTCTCTCCACCGTTGCCTTATAAGGCTCATGGGTTTCAATATCAACGCTCATCAGTGGCTTATAGAGTGTTGGAATTGGTTTCATAACCCCACGGACAATAATCGGTTGGCCGTTAGTCATACCACCTTCGAAACCACCAAGATTATTAGTACGACGAGTATAGCCATCTGCTTGTGACCAGAGGATTTCATCCATGACTTGACTACCCTTGAGATAACCTGCTTTAAAACCAAGACCAAACTCCACACCCTTAAAAGCATTGATGGAAACAACTGCTTGAGCTAATCTTGCATCTAGTTTTCGATCCCATTGGACGTATGAACCCAGACCAACCGGAACACCACCGACAACCGTTTCAACAACTCCACCAATGGTATCACCATCGCGTTTGATTTGGTCAATATAGTCCTTGATCTCCTGCTCACGTTCTTGGTTAACGATAGAAACTTCTGACTGGGCAGCTAGTTTCTTAATCTCTGTGACTGTCAAGTTTTCTGGAACATCGATTTCCTTACCACCAAAGACAACAACATGGTTAGCAATTTCAATATCAAGCTCAGCCAATAGTCGTTTAGCCACAGCCCCGACTGCTACTCGCATAGTCGTTTCACGGGCAGATGAACGTTCTAGGGAATTTCTCAAATCATCAAAGCGGTATTTGATACCTCCTACCAAGTCAGCGTGACCAGGGCGAGGATGAGTGATTTTTCGTTTGCTTTTAAGTTTGTCTTCAATATCCTCTGTTGACATGATATCCAACCATTTTTGGTGGTCTTTGTTAATAACATCCATGGTAATGGGAGCCCCTGTCGTCTTTCCATGACGAACACCAGAAGTAAAGACAACCTGATCACTCTCAATCTTCATGCGGCCACCACGACCGTAACCTCCTTGGCGACGTTTGAGATCCTCATTGATATCCTCGGCAGTTAAAGGAAGGCCTGCTGGAATTCCTTCAATAATCGCTGTCAGACGAGGACCGTGTGATTCTCCTGCTGTTAAATATCTCATACATTCTCCTTATTTTACCAAGTAATCTTTCATTTCTTCGAGTGAGACGGCGTGAATAGTAGCTGAACCAAGCTCTGGTACCAAAACTAACTTCATAGTGTTTCCACGCGCTTTTTTATCATGAGTCAAAGCCTGATAAAGCTTATCAACATCCCAGTTTTCATAATCAACAGGAAGGCCAAATTTCTGACACATTTCTCGGATTGACTGAGTGATTCCAACTGGCATAAGGCCTTTTTGTTCTGCGACCTTTGAGACCTGAACCATTCCCATCGCTACTGCCTCACCGTGCATGACACGTCCATAACCAGCAGTTGCTTCAATAGCATGACCAATTGTGTGACCAAAGTTTAGATAGAGACGAATGCCATTGTCCAATTCATCTTCAACTACCATCTTGCGCTTGACCTGGCAAGAGTGCTCGATCAAAATTTCTGAATGTTCCAAAATGCTTTCCACAGAACCATCCATTTTAGATAATAGGTCCCAAAGCTCTGGATCTTCGATGAGGCCATACTTGATGACTTCACCCATTCCTTCAATCAATTCTCTCTTCCCTAAGGTTTCAAGAACAGTTGGGTCAATCAAAACACCATCAGGCTGGGCAAAAGTTCCCACCATATTCTTAGCAAAAGGAGTATTCACTCCTGTCTTACCACCGATTGAAGAGTCTACTTGAGCAGTCAAACTGGTCGGAATTTGAACAAAGTGAATACCTCGCATGTAAGTTGAGGCTACAAAACCAGCCAAATCACCAACAACTCCACCACCTAGAGCTACGATACCATCACTACGAGTCAAATCTTGCTTGACCAAAAATTCATAAGCTTTTTGAACCGTGGTTAGATTTTTTCGCTCTTCACCCTCTAAGAAGTCAAAAACTGCCACTTGAAAACCAGCATCCTCTAGGCTCAATTTAACTTTTTCTGCATAGAGAGAGGCCACATGGTTATCGGTAATGATAACGACTTTTTGCGGTTGCCAAAGTTCCCGCAACCATTTTCCTGCTTGAGACAGGCATCCTTTTTCAATCTGAATATCATAAGGATGGTGGGGAAGGTCTATTCTGATTTTCATAGCAGTTCTCCTTTTTCTTTATTGATATTTTTGTGTTAATAATTCCCAGATTTGATCTGTTGGCATTTCCTTGCCTGTCCATAACTGAAAAGCTTCCGCAGCTTGATAGAGCAACATACCTAGACCATTAATAGCTTCATTTCCCTGCTCTTTAGCCCACTTTAAAAATGGTGTTTCAAAGGGTTGATAAATCACATCTGCTACCAATAGCTTCTCTGATAAAACAATACTTGTTGGGATTGGCTGAGATGCTCTATCCATCCCCACACTGGTCGCATTGATCAAGAGGTCCGCTTTTCGAATGTTCTCTTGGAGCTCTTGAGCATCCTCTAAGGCAAACAAATCTACTCTAAAACCTGTTTCATACTGTAGCTTTTCTAAGTAAGGTTTTGTTTTTTCCATTGAAGCCGAGCGTACAAAGACAGAAACTTGACTGACTCCATCCAAGATTGCCTGTGCCAAAATTGCCTTGGCTGCACCGCCTGCTCCTAACAAAACCACTCTTTTCCCTGATATTTTAAAAGAAGGCAAGCTCTTAAAGAATCCCTTGCCATCTGTGTTATATCCAATTAAAGTTCCTTCTCGATTCACCACTGTATTGACAGCACCAATCAAACGTGCTTCTTCGCTCAACTCATCCAGATAAGGAATCACTTGCTCCTTGTAGGGCATAGAAAGATTGATTCCATACATCTGATAGCGACGAATATTGGCAACTGTTTCTGCCAAGTCAGTTGCCTCCACTTCCCAAGCAAGATAAACACCGTTAGTATTTGTTGCTTCAAAAGCGCTATTGTGAATAAAGGGAGAAACGGAGTGTTTGATGGGATTTGCGACTACAGCTGCTATACGTGTGTAGCCATCAATCTTCATTTAGAATCTCCCGAATTTTTTTCATGCTAGATAGAGAAATCTGTCCTGGAGCACTGGCTTCATCCAGACTTGCAAAGGACCAGCTAGAGCCCGTTACATCCGAAGTAATACGTGAGACCTTACCAACTTTACCCATAGAAATGGTTACATATTCTTGTTCAGGGTTCAATGTTTTAAAGCCACGTGTAAAGTTCATCAAATCCAATACATCTTGTTCTGTATGAGCCATAACCGCAATTTTCACAACTTTAGGGTTTAAACTTGTCAACTCAGACAAGATTTCCATTAGATTTTCAGGTGTCTCTTGGAAATTATGGTAGCTTAAGACAAGGTTTGGAAATTCCAACATTTCCTCAAAAACATCCCTGTAACTAAAATACTCAAAATCGATATAATCTGGTTGATAAAGCTGGGCTACTTCCTTGATAATTTGAACATATTCTTCTGAAGAGAGCTCAATTTGACCACCCTCAGCACGAGTACGCAAGGTAAAAACAAGCTCACGACCTGCGAATTTTTCAAAAATAGCGGGTGCTACCTGCAAGATAGCTTCCTTGGGTAAGAAGTCTGCTCGCCACTCAATGATATCGGCATCGTGATACCGCGTCACATCAATAGCCTGAGCCTCCTCTAAACTTTTTGGCATTACAGAAACAATTAATTTCATTTACTAACCTTCATGGTAATCACTTTGAGGTAATTACTACTTTCATCTTTTTCATTGTAGACAAAGTCTGCTGGAAGTCCATACTTTTGAAGGACCTGATATTTTCTACCTGCAAATCCTTTGTCGATTTGTTCTGTGAATTTTTGACGGGAAACATTAGCCGCATTGGTACTAGCAATAATGATTCCACCTGGGTTTAAAATCTCTAGGCTTTGGGAAATCAACTTGTGATAATCCTTAGCTACAGAGAAGGTTTGTTTTTTATTTCGGGCAAAACTAGGCGGATCCAGAACAATCACATCGTAGCTCAAACCCTTTCTCTTAGCATATTTAAAGTATTCAAAGACATCCATGACAAGCAATCGATGATTGTCTAGACTCAAACCATTGGCATGAAAATGAGCTTCTGATAGTTCTCTCGAACGTTTGGCTAGGTCTACAGAGGTTGTTTCACTAGCTCCTCCCATCGCTGCAGCGACTGAGAAGGCTGCTGTATAGGAAAACATATTGAGCAAGGATTTCCCCATGGCTAAACCATCAACTAAGCTCCCACGAACTTCATGCTGATCCAAGAAGATCCCTGTCATAAGGCCGTCATTCATAAATACTTGGTACAAGACTCCATTCTCAAGAACAGTGAAATGTTCAGCTGCTTCTTGACCATAGATATGGGCAGACTCATAATCTAGACCCTTAAAGCGAATCTTTTCATAGGCACCCAAGACTTCTGGAAATACCTGAGCAAAGGCTACCATAATCTCTTGGCGAAGCCCATAGATATAGGAGTTATACCAAGAAAAAACAACATAATCTCCATAAAGATCCAGTGTCATGCCACCAAATCCATCGCCTTCTTGATTAAACAAACGAAAGGCAGTTGTCAACTCATCTTGATAGTAGGAAGAACGTTTGTGTTTGGCTTTTTCAAACAAGCTTTCAAAGAACTTTTGATTAAAAGAAACTTTCTGGTTGGTTACAAACCAACCAATCCCCTTGTTTTGACTGGATAAATAAGCCTTTCCTAAAAATTCTTTGCTTTGGCTGAAAAGTTCAACTTCCTGATTAGTTTCAGATAAGTCTGGAAAATCAACTTCTTCCAAAAGAACCTGACCTTTGCGGAGCTTTTTTTCGACACGCCGACTGACGAATACTTTATTCATAGATACAATTATATCAAATTTTTAGACAATTCTCAAAAAAGAAACAACCCTTGCTTTTTTACTCTCGTTTTAAAAAATGGTATACTAATACTAATTAAAAATTAGGAAGTAATTGTGTGAGAATCACAATAAAAGAAATGCTCTTCCGTCTTGGAGGAGCATTTCTTTTTATAAAATTTATCAAGCAAGCGACCAACTGTCTCATCTTTTTTCTATTTCTATCAATATGCATGATAGATAGTAATGACAGCTAAATATAGCAAGACCAAGCAGGAGGATAAGAGCTCCTACTCCCAAGCTGATGGCAAGGATAGCGGAGAGAGACTGAACCAAGAATAAGCTACCAATTACAAGGGCCATTAGGATTGCACTATAAATAAGCAATAGAACCATTGTGACTATGCCATTTGAACGATTCACCAGGTCCGTAATACTAGTCCAATTAGTTGACAGGTTTTTCACGTCCTTAAAATAATGGCGACAAGCAAGGATAACACTGGCAAGAATCCATGCCGCAAGAAGGTAAATCATCGAAAGGATTGGCAAGCCTAAATAAAGGGAAAGACCAAGTAAAATCATGATAGGTAAAAAGGACTGAACAGCAAATATAATCCAAAATTTCACTTTCACATAACGAGCAAAGTCAAAGGGCAAACTCTTCAGAAAATCAAAATTTTCCCTCTCCAGAGATAGCCCGATTGAAGGTAGACTTGTGATATTGTTATTTAAAACTGCTATAAACACTCCTACAAAAAACAAGGGTAACCAGTATGGAGGATGAATATCTGGAACTAACTGAGAATCTCGAACTTTGGAAATCAATCCGATCATCATGATATAAGGAAGAAAGGCACTTGTAAAAAGCACTGTAATGACGCCAGTCCCCTGTCCCAATAGGGAGAGGTTGTAGCGTAAAACCATGCGGAAAAATCCCTTTTTAGGCGTTGAAATCCCCTCTTTACTGCGACGTTCTTTTGTGACTTTCTCCTCACTGTTAAGCAGGATAATATCATAAAAACGAGGAAGAACCTTCTTTTTGGTCAGATAAAGTAAGAAGAGAGTTAGTCCTATCCAAGCGAGCAGACCCAGTATAGCCTCTGTCGAAAAAGGCTCCACCGCTATTTTGTAAAAGAGATGAATAGGATAAAGAAGAGGTGGAATGTCTCTAACTCTGTCAACTATATCTCCAGAAGTCGACTGTAGAAAGAAGACAAATAATAAAGGCGTGATAACCCCTATCCCAATCATCACATTCGCAAAAATAGACTGATACTTTCTAAAAACCGCAGTTTGAGCCAAGAAATGCACTGCCACTACCATCATTAGAGTCACAGAGACAAATAATAAGGCCAAGGACAGCAACATCAAGGGCAAACCCAGCCAAAGAGTAGGAGCTAGCCTAATGTAGAGGACTAGAAAATAAGCTAGGATTGGTACAATTCCAGTTAGAGCTGGCAAGAGGACAGACAGTCCTTTAGCAATTATAATCTCTGATTTTTTAAAGGCATAGGGACTATAGGAGGCCAAGTCCTTACTCTCATAAAAGACATTGTAAAATGCAGTGAAAGACGTTGAAAAGGCAAGCACCAGTAAAATAGCAACCATGGTACTAAAAAAACTTGGCATTTCCTCAAAAGGAAAACGAAAGGCTAGATTAGAAAATAAGATGAGTAGCAACAAACTAGAAGCAAGATAAGAACGCAACAATTTCCCTGATACATCAACCTTTTTATCAGGATTCTTAGCTTGCTTCTTTCGTAGGTTAGCCAAATTAGCTTCTTTAGATGAATAGAGAATATTGATATCAACTAATTTTTTAATGACCTTGAGACGCATCTGTAACCTCCTCTTTTCTACCAGCAAGGCTAAGGTAGATACTTTCCAAAGACTGATCTGGGTGGTCTTTTCTCAAGTCCTCCACGCTACCACAATAAATCAAATGCCCCTTTTTCAAAATGGCAATCCGATCACAGACTTGCTCGGCTACCTCTAAGACATGGGTCGAAAACAAAACTGTTTTACCTTTTTGTGCATGTTCCTTCATCATTTGCTTCAAATCAAAGGCAGCCTGGGGATCCAAACCAGTCAAGGGTTCGTCCAAGACCCAAATATCAGGATCAGACAAGAGTGCCCCGATGACAAAGACTTTCTGACGCATTCCGTGAGAAAGAGTTTCAATAACCTGATAGCGGTTTTCAGCAAAATCAAAAACACTCAATAGCCTAGCTAGACTATACTCCAAGTCAGAGCTAGTTAGATCATAGGATGAGGCAAGCAATTCCCAAAATTCATTGGCCGTTAAACGCAAAAATAAGTCAGGCGAGTCTGCTACGTAGCCAATCTTTCGTTTGATCGCTAAACGATTTTCCGATAGCTCCTGACCATCTACCAAAATACGACCACTGCTTGGTGAAATGATACTGACTAAGGATTTTATAGTGGTCGATTTTCCAGCACCATTATGGCCAATTAAACCCATAATCTCTCCATTTTCAATCTGCAAATTGAGATTGCTCAAAGCCTCTTTATCACCATACAACTTACTAACATTTTGAAATTCAATCATGGGCTGACTCCTATATTTATATTTTTTATATTATTATATTAGCATTTTGATACAAAAAAATCAACACTTTTGATAAAATAGTCGAAAATATTTTTTAGATTTGCGCAAACGTTTGCATATTCCTTGGCTTTGTGGTAAAATGATTGTCAAATTGTTAAGTATGAGGACTTTCTATGAAAAATCAAACCCTAATGCAATATTTTGAGTGGTACCTTCCCCACGATGGACAACACTGGACGCGACTTACCGATGATGCTGAGCACCTTGCAAATCTAGGAATTAGCCACGTCTGGATGCCACCTGCCTTTAAAGCTACCAACGAAAAAGATGTCGGTTATGGTGTCTATGACCTTTTTGACCTCGGAGAATTCGACCAAAAAGGTACTATCCGTACCAAATACGGTTTTAAAGAAGACTATCTTCAAGCCATTCAAACACTGAAATCTCATGGAATCCAACCGATGGCCGACGTCGTCTTAAACCACAAGGCAGCTGCAGACCGTTTAGAATCCTTCCAGGTTATTGAAGTCGACCCAGAAGATCGCACAATTGAACTTGGAGAACCATTTACCATCAATGGCTGGACAGGTTTTACCTTTGATAGAAGACAAAACACCTACAATGATTTTCACTGGCACTGGTACCACTTCACAGGAACTGACTACGATGCTAAACGTCGTAAGTCTGGCATCTATTTGATTCAAGGTGATAATAAAGGTTGGGCTCATGAAGAATTAGTCGACAATGAGAATGGAAACTACGACTATCTTATGTATGCGGACCTAGATTTCAAGCATCCAGAAGTCATACAAAATATCTACGATTGGGCCGATTGGTTTATCGAAACGACTGGTGTAACAGGTTTCCGCTTAGATGCTGTCAAGCATATTGACTCTTTCTTTATGCGTAATTTCATTCGTGATATCAAAGAGAAATATGGACAAGACTTCTATGTCTTTGGAGAATTCTGGAATCCAGACAAGGAAACCAACTTGGACTACCTTGAAAAGATTGAAGAGCGCTTTGACCTTGTCGATGTCCGCCTTCATATGAATCTCTTTGAGGCAGGTCAGGCTGGATCTAACTACGATTTACGAACCATTTTTGATGATAGTTTAGCTCAAGTCAATCCAGAACGAGCTGTAACCTTTGTCGACAACCACGATACTCAACGAGGACAAGCTTTAGAATCTACTGTAGAAGAATGGTTTAAGCCAGCAGCCTATGCTCTTATTCTCCTACGTCAAGAAGGGCTTCCATGTGTATTTTACGGAGACTACTACGGTATCTCTGGTCAATATGCTCAGCAAGATTTTAAAGAAGTTCTTGACAATCTGCTAGCTATCCGAAAAGATTTGGCTTATGGAGAGCAGACAGACTACTTTGATGACCCTAATTGTATCGGTTGGGTCCGTTCAGGAGCTGACAATCAAGCACCTTTAGCTGTTCTTATCTCAAATGCTCAAGACAATTACAAAACTATGTTTGTTGGTCAAGAGTGGGCCAACCAAACTTTCGTCGATCTACTTGGTAACCATTCAGATCAGGTCACTATTAATGCAGAAGGTTACGGTGACTTCCCAGTTGCTGAGCGTTCAGTCAGTGTCTGGGGGCTTAGTTATTAAGAGCATAAAAAAACTTGCCTAATGGCAAGTTTTTTTATTGCTAAATATTAGTCTTTCCAAAGGTCCATGGCATTTTTAAAGTCAGATGAAACTTGAACATTTAGAGGATTGGTTGCTTCTCTTTCCTGACGTTTCGCCTCTACCTGGGCTACACTCTTAATACCCTCATGTCGCCAGTTTCGTAGGATTGCTTGGATATATTTCCAGTTTGGTTTTCCATTCAAAACAGCTTCACGTAGAGCTTCTTTTATCAAATCCGCACTCGTCCCATCTTCTTTCAAACTCTTTTCCAAATCTTCGATTTCAAAGGGACTCAAGAAACGACCTAGCTCCTGTTGGAAAGTTTCCACCAAGCTCTTCAAGTCATTCTGAGCTGGTTTCACTTGATTTGGAGCTTGTTTTTCAAATAGTTGGTCTAGGCGCTCCAAGGCAAGGGTTGCGTCAAAAATAACTTCAATCTCTCCATTTAGCTCAATTGTACGATATTGGAGTAATCCTTTATCGGTCAATCGTGAAATGGCTTGATTGACTTCAGTGACCTCTTTGCCAATTTTTTCAGCGATTTGACTTGGAGACAGCTCACCCAAAGCGGTTGTATTCTGTAAGTAAAAGAATTGCCAAACCAAGAAATCATCGCTTGACGAGAACAGTCGATTGTAGTTTAAGAGCAGTTCACTTGGTAACACCAAGTTCCCTGATTTAAAAGCATCTAAATATGTCATAATTCCTCTTATAAGTATCCAAAATGAGACACATCATCTTCTACACTCTTCCACTCAAAAGGCGTTTCTTGGTATACTGCATAATTTACCCAGTTACTGAAAAAGAGGGCTGCAGATGAACTCCACCTCATACAAGGAAGTTCATGAATGTCATCATTTTTGAAATAATTTTCTGGTATATGTGGATCTAAACCAGCATCTAGATCTCTAAAATATTCCTTTGCGAGCGTATCGCGATCATACTCTAAATGCCCAAAGCTATAGACTTCTCTCAAATCTCGACTCGCAAGGATAGAGACTCCTACCTCTTCTCCTGATGCTAAAATCTCTAGATTTGTTTTGTTTAGAATATCTTCTTTGTGGACTTCTGTATGGCGAGAATGAGGGGATACATATAAATCATCAAAACCTCTCAGTAGAAGATGACCTTCTTTCAAAACATCTTGAGAATAAATCCCAGAAAGCTTCTGGTCCATCTGGTATTTATCTACGCCATAGCGATAGTATAGACCTGCCTGTGCCCCCCAGCAAATATACAGGGTTGAAAAGACATGAGTCTTAGACCAATCGATAACCTTAGTAAATTCCTCCCAATAGTCCACTTCTTCAAAAGGGAGATGTTCAACTGGAGCACCTGTAATAATCAAGCCATCAAAATACTGGTCTTGAACTTCTGAGAAGGTCTTATAAAAAGTCTTCATATGCTCAGAACGAGTTGTTTTCGACTGATGACTTTCCATATATAAAAATTCAATATCTAACTGCAAAGGAGTATTGGCTAAATGGCGTAAAAGCTGAGTTTCTGTAACCATTTTCAGTGGCATCAAGTTTAAAATCAGAATTTTCAGTGGTCGAATATCCTGATGAGCCGCCCTCTGGTCATCCATGACGAAAATATTTTCCGTTCGTAAAATCTCAACTGCTGGTAATTTTTTATCAATTCGAATCGGCATAGAAATCTCCTTACTGTATCATATTGGACTCAAGTAAACATGGTATCGTCAACGGGGAAAAATGCTGACGTTTCTCTTTCCCTTTATTATACTGTATGAAGATATAGTTTTCAATTATAGTTTTTCTCTAACTAGATATAGCTTATTTTTATATCAAATGAAGAGAAAACAGCCCTAGGGACTGTTTTTCATTAATAATGCATCAAAACTTTATAATCGTAATCTCCGATTGCCTCACGACCTTTTAGCTCGTCAAGCTCAATCAAGAAGGCACAACCAGCTACGACACCACCTAATTTTTCAATCATTTCGATGGTTGCTTTAACAGTACCACCTGTTGCCAAGAGGTCATCTACGATAAGAACACGTTGTCCTGGTTTGATAGCATCTGCGTGCATAGTCAAAGTGTCAACTCCATATTCTTTTTCGTAGTCCGCTGAAATGACTTCACGTGGCAACTTGCCAGGTTTACGAACAGGCGCAAAACCAATTCCCAACTCAAAAGCGACTGGACATCCAACGATAAATCCACGAGCTTCTGGTCCTACGATCATATCAATCTTTTTGTCAGTAGCATATTGAACAATTTCACGAACAGCATAGCTGTAGGCATTGCCATTGGCCATCAAGGGGCTAATGTCACGGAATGTAATTCCTTCTTGTGGATAATTTTCAATACTTGCAATGTAATCTTTTAAGTTCATAGCATTTCTTTCTTTTTAAGTTTTTACTCCCTATTATACCATATTTCCTAGAAAAGCAAAATAGAAAGAAGCCTTGGTACTTAGTCCAAGACTTCCCTTTGCTCTTCAATAGCAAATGGTTAATCAGGCAATGAAATCCTTACTTCTTTTTACTTTTAGAGTTTTGGTTGCGTTGACGATTTTGTTGGATGCGCCACTCTCGTTCATAGTAGGACATGGTTTCAAATACCCTTCGCGGCAAACCCACATCCAGCAAGTGGATTGGAATTTTTAAAACGTTAGAATCTTTCGAACTTGTAAATCTACTTCGTAGACGTCGCCATAGAGAGCTATTGTTCAAAAGATTTGTATCATAAAAATGAACATCAATAGTATAAAAATCCCTTGAATTTCTACTGCCCTTAATTCTCATAAGAGCAAATTTTTCTATATCTCCCCAAGAATAAAACTGCCAGTCTTTTTTCGGATTTGGCTTATAGGAAAAACCTTGAGCCGTACATTTTAAATACTCTTTATCTGATAGAAGAATCTGTATCCGTTCATACAAGAGCCATCCAACAATGATGATTAAGAATAAGACAAAGAGTCTTAATGTCACCAATCCCACAGGTGCCTCCTTGGGATAGGTCATCATAAAAGATAGGATCCAAAGAAGAAAAGCTAACTCAACTAAGCAAAGAACAATAGTCCAAATGATTTTCTTACTGCTCCATTTGATGATTTTCTCTTCCATTAAACCAACTCACTTAAATATTCATAGCGTTCATATTTTTCAAGTAAGGCTTCATTCTTTTCATCCAGCTCCTTTTGAAGGGTGGCTAGTTTCCCAAAGTCAGAACCATTTGCCTGCATCTCTTCTTCAATCTCTACAATGCGGTTTTCCAAGGCTTCGATGTCACCTTCAATACATGCCCACTCCTGCTTTTCTTGGTAGGTCATCCGTTTCTTTTCTTCACGAACTTTGACGACTTTTTCCTTGTCAGCTTTTTGGTTTTGAGTTACCGTTTCTGCTTCAAAAGCTTTTTCATCTAGGTAGTCTGTGTAATGTCCAAAGAAAGGACGGATGATTCCATTCTCAAAGGCAAGGATCTTAGTCGCAACCTTATCAAGAAAATAACGGTCGTGACTAACTGTCAGAACTGGACCTGCAAAACCTTGTAAGAAATTTTCTAAAACCGTTAAGGTTGCAATATCTAAATCATTTGTTGGCTCGTCTAAGAGGAGGACATTAGGCTTTTCAAGAAGTAATTTGAGGAGATAAAGACGTTTCTTCTCTCCACCAGATAACTTCTCAATCAAGGTACCATGCGTTGATCGTGGGAAAAGGAACTGCTCTAGCAACTCAGCGATAGATGTCGTAGAACCACCACTGGTCTTGACTTCTTCTGCCACTTCCTGCAGGTAGTTAATAACCCGCTTGCTTTCATCCAAACCTTCGATTTGTTGAGAGAAATAAGCGATGCGAACCGTTTCTCCGATAATAACTTGACCTTCAGTTGGCTCGAGACTTCCTGCAATGAGATTGAGAAGAGTTGACTTCCCAACACCATTATCCCCAACGATTCCGATACGGTCTTTGGCTTGGACCAAAAGGTTAAAATCTTGCAAAATCGGTTTGTCATCATAGGCAAAGGAAACATCCTTAAACTCGATGACCTTTTTACCGATACGGCTAGTTTCAAAATTCATGCTTAAGTCTGTCTCAACACTAGTATCTGAAACTTCCTTCTTCAAGTCATGGAAACGATTGATACGCGCCTGTTGCTTGGTTGCACGAGCTTGTGGTTGTCTTCTCATCCAGGCTAATTCCTGTTTATAGAGTTGTTCTTTTTTGTGAAGAAGAGCTGCATCGCGCTCATCCTGTTCAGCTTTGAGGCGAACATAGTCCTGGTAATTCCCTTGATATTCTGTCAAACCAGCTCGGTCCAACTCAAAGATTCGCGTAGAAAGAGCATCTAGGAAATAGCGATCATGGGTGATAAATAATACTGTTTTCTTGGAATTCTTCAAGAAGAGGGTTAACCACTCAATGGTCGCAATATCCAAGTGGTTGGTAGGCTCATCAAGAAGCAAGAGATCATGGTTTCCAAGAAGGACTTGCGCCAACTGAACCCGTCTACGGAGACCACCAGACAGAGCTCCAACAGGAGTTGATAAATCTTGAATGCCTAGTTTACTGAGAACCGTCTTGACCTGACTTTCGATTTCCCACGCTTGAAGGGAATCCATCTCCGCCATTACCCGTTCCAAACGTGCCTGTTTGCCCTCATTGTAGTTAAGCATGAGCAATTCATACTCACGAATTAACTGGATTTCTTTCAAATCACTTGATAGGACAGTATCCAAGACAGTCTTGCTGTCATCAAAATCCGGATCCTGGGTCAAGTAGCCAATCTTGTAATCATTCTTTGCTGAAAATGGGCTAACATCACCATCAAAACCTGAAACGCCAGAAAGCACATCTAAAAGGGTGGTTTTCCCGGTTCCGTTGACACCGATAAGACCAATTCTGTCCAAGTCATGGATGATAAAGGAAATATCTTTAAAGACAGTCTTATCTCCAACGGATTTACTTAGTTTTTCAACGATAAAGTCACTCATTTTCTCTCCCTTAGGTAGTCATGGATGACTTGACGGTCATTTTCCAATTCTCCATCAACAATAGCATACTCAATTTCTTCTAAAACATCCCCTAATTCAGGACCTGGCTGATAGCCGTATTCTTTGATGAGAATGCCACCATTGATTTGCATTTCTTTCTTATCATGAATGGTCAAACTCTCATAGGTTTCTGTGATAGCTTGCGGATTGACTTCTTTACCTTGAGCTCTACGTAGATTTTCAGCCTGTAGAATCAAGTCCAAATCAAATCGGTAACAATCACGCTTGCTCAGTTCTCCTTTTTCTCGTAGAGACAAAATAGTCAATAAATCCTGTACTTGCTTGGCAAATTGTCGTGATGTCTTCCAATGTTTTAAAAATTTTTGAGCATCTTCCACTTTTAAAACCCATAAAAGTGCTGCCCAGGCTTGTTCAGAAGATTCAAAGATGAAATTATCTTTTAAGTCAAATAAAGACTGGAGATTGCCCTGACTACCTGCCATATCTGGAAGATAATCATAAGCTTTACTTGCAATCATAGAAGATAAGCCTACTCTCCAATGAGGGGCTAGTAGAAGTTTATCAAATTCTACAAAAGTACGTTCCACAGAAATTTTCTCTAAGAGTGGCGTTAAGGTCTTCATCGCTTCAAACGTTTCTTGTTCAAGTTCAAAACCAAGACTAGCTTGGAAACGAAATCCACGCATGATTCGTAGAGCATCTTCATTAAAACGTTCACTAGCTACACCAACTGCACGTAGAACTTGATTTTCTAAATCTTGTAAACCATCAAATAAATCAACGATTTCCCCTGTCTCATCCAAGGCAAAGGCATTGACTGTGAAATCACGTCGTTTGAGGTCCTCTTCTAACGAACGAACAAAAGAAACTGAACTTGGTCTACGGTAGTCTACATAGACATCTTCCGTTCTGAATGTGGTTACTTCGTACTCTTCATCTCCATCTAAAACCAAGACGGTTCCATGCTCAATGCCAATATCAGCTGTCCGTGGAAAAATCTGCTTGGTTTCTTCTGGATAGGATGACGTCGCGATGTCCACATCGTGGATAGGACGATTGAGCAGGGCATCCCTAACGGATCCACCCACAAAATAAGCCTCAAATCCTGCTTCTTTAATTTTTTCTAATACTGGTAAAGCCTTCTGAAATTCAGAAGGCATTTGTGTTAATTTCATAGTAAGTGTTCTAATCCATAGACAAGCTCATGACGCTTGACAACTTCTTTGATTCCCAAATTCACCCCTGTCATGAAGGAGCTACGATCATAGGAGTCATGACGCAGAGTCAAACCTTCTCCTTGATTTCCAAAAATGACTTCCTGATGGGCTACCAAACCTGGTAAACGAACCGAATGGATACGCATGCCATCAAAATTAGCTCCACGTGCTCCTGCAATGAGTTCTTCCTCATCACTAGCACCTTGTTGGAGAGGCTCTCGGACTTGAGCCATCAACTCAGCTGTTTTGATAGCTGTTCCGCTAGGAGCATCTTTTTTCTTATCATGATGCAGTTCAATAATCTCTACATTTGGGAAATATTTAGCTGCCTGTGCCGCAAATTGCATGAGTAAGACAGCACCCAAGGCAAAGTTAGGAGCAATTAAGCCACCCAAGCCTTTGGAACGAGAAAAATCTTTCAGTTCTTCTATTTCTTGACTAGTAAAACCTGTTGTTCCAACGACTGGAGCAAAGCCATTTTCAAGAGCAAAACGCGTATTCTCATAGGCAACTGCTGGTGTTGTAAAATCCACCCAGACATCTGCTTCAAAGCCCTCTAAGCCAGCCTTATCGTTAAATACAGGAATTCCCTGCCATTCTGTTGCAGTTTCGAAAGGATCCAATACTGCTACAAGTTCAAGCTCAGGATCAGATAAAACCATCTGACACGCAGATTGCCCCATTCTCCCTTTAAAACCTGCGATAATTACTCGAATACTCATCTCTACTCCTATCTAAGATACAAAGACTGTAAGAACAATCTAGACGATTGGTATATATGCCAAAGCGATGCTTCCTTCTCCCAGGTGGGTTCCAATGACACTACCAAAGGTTGCAATCTCAACATCTGTAGCTACTCCACTATCTAGCAATAGCTGACGTAAATCGGCTGCTTTTTGAGAGGCATTCCCATGAATTACCATAATCTGGTAGTTTCCGTTACTTGTCACATCTTTGACAATTTCAACCAAACGTTTTGTTGCTTTCTTCTCTGTACGAACCTTCTCATAAACTTCGATAACACCTTGGTCATTAAAATATAGAATTGGTTTAATGCTAAGAAGATTTCCTAAAATGGCTGCGCCGTTTGATAAACGACCACCTTTAACCAAATGATCAAGATCATCTACCATGATAAAGGCAGAAGTATTTTCAATCTGTTCTGTTAACTTAACTAGTATAGACTGGAAATCATCTCCCTGCTCAGACCATTGAAATACACTCTCCACCATGAAACCTAGTGGTGCACTTGTAATTCGAGTATCAGGAAAAGCAATGGTTAGACCTTCAAACTCATCCGTCATATATTGGATATTCTGGTGAAATCCTGAGATTCCAGAAGAAAGGAAGAGACCCAGAACATGAGTATATCCTTTTTCTTTCAATGATGACAAAATTTCATCCAACTTAGCAATACTTGGCTGACTTGTTTTAGGTAGCTCAGATGAACGAGCCATTTTTTCATAAAATTCTTGAGCGGTTAGATTTACACCTTCAACATACTCCTGTCCGTCGATATTCACAGGAATGTCTAGCACAAATAAATCTTCTTTCCGCAAGGTTTCCGCTTGTAGAAAAGCAGATGAGTCTGTTATGACCGCTAATTTCATTCTTTAAAACTCCAAATTAATTCCTGGTAAATCTAGTGCAATTTCCGTCACTTCATAAGTCAAACGGTTTAGCATATCCAAACAAGGACGAGCAAGTGTCTCAACTTCTTCTTGAGTGAAATCACTTGGTTGGTCTACGATGCGACCTTCTACGTGGTTAACTTGGGAAATAGTGCCACTGATTACAAATTTATCAAAGACAATCATAAAGCTCAAAACAACTACGAGAGAAGTCACTTGGTTTTCTTGATCATGTTGAAGTAGTTGGAAGTTGACATCAACCTTTGTTTCAGGAATTCCGTTTTCATTTTCCCATTCAAAGTTACGTGCATCAAAGTGATACTGACTAACAAATTCTTGTTCACGTTTTAAATTCATCATATTCTCCATGGTTACAATTTACTTTGACATTGTAACATATTTTCTTATTTTCTGCTAACTTTCCTAAATTCCAATCTCTGTTTTCACAACTTCGGCAATAGTATCCACATAGTAGTCTACTTCTTCAGTTGTTGGAGCTTCGGCCATGACACGCAAGAGTGGCTCAGTTCCACTTGGGCGAACAAGGATACGTCCGTTACCTGCCATCTCTTCTTCCATCTTATCGATAATAGCCTTGATAGCTGGTACTTCCATGGCTTTTTCTTTCATGGCATTTTCAACACGGATATTGACCAATTTTTGTGGGTAAATCGTTACTTCTGAAGCCAACTGAGATAAGCTCTTACCTGTTTCTTGCATGATTTTGGTCAATTGAACCGCTGAAAGCTGACCATCACCTGTTGTATTATAGTCCATCAAGATAACGTGACCTGACTGCTCTCCTCCAAGATTGTAGCCATATTTTCTCATTTCTTCAACGACATAACGGTCTCCAACAGCAGTGACTGCCTTATTGATACCTTCACGATCCAAGGCTTTATGGAAACCAAGGTTGGACATAACTGTTGTTACAATTGTATTTTGTGCCAATTGACCTTTTTCAGAAAGGTATTTACCGATGATGTACATAATCTTGTCACCATCGACAATTTCGCCATTTTCATCAACCGCAATCAAACGGTCGCTGTCACCATCAAAGGCTAAACCAATGGCAGATTGACTTTCTTTTACAAGTTCTTGCAAGGCTTCTGGATGAGTTGAACCAACATTCAAGTTAATGTTCAAACCATCTGGAGTTTCTCCAATGACAGTGATTTGAGCACCCAAATCTGCAAAAATTTGACGAGCACTTGTAGAAGCTGCTCCATTTGCAGTATCCAAGGCAACTTTCATCCCTTCAAGAGCTGTTCCAGTTGAAACCAGGTAGGCTTCATACTTGCGTAATCCTTCTGGGTAATCAACAACAGTACCTAATCCTTCAGCACTTGGACGTAGGAGAGTATCTTCACTGGCGTCAAGCAAGGCTTCGATTTCTGCTTCTTTTTCATCGTCTAGCTTAAAGCCATCGCCACCAAAGAATTTAATCCCGTTATCAAGGGCTGGGTTGTGGCTAGCTGAAATCATGACACCTGCGCTCGCTCCTTCAGTTTTCACCAAATATGCTACTGCAGGCGTAGCAAGTACACCAAGTTTATAAACGTGAATTCCCACAGAAAGAAGACCAGCAATCAAGGCTGCTTCTAACATTTCCCCTGAAATACGTGTATCACGTCCAACAAAAACCTTAGGCGCTTCTGTCGCATGTTGACTGAGGACATATCCTCCAAAGCGACCCAATTTAAAGGCCAATTCTGGCGTTAATTCTACGTTTGCTTCTCCACGGACTCCGTCCGTTCCAAAATATTTACCCATTTTTATAATCCTTTTCTAGTTTAATGTTAATTTTGCTTTGAAGCATCTGGCTTCGTCTCTGCTGCTGTCGTTGATGAGTTTTCAGCAGTCGAAGCATTACTTGTAGTCGTACTACTTGTTGTTCTGACAGTTTTCGTTGAGACTTTTATAGTAGTCTCAAAAGGTGTGATAACGGTTGGTAAGACTGAGCCGTTTTTATCAACTGCTTGTAGTGGAACTGAACCAGAGTAATTTCCTGTAATTTGTTCACTCGTTGGTAAAACAGCAACAATGCGATCAATCTTAGATAAGGTATCTGCATCGCTGGTTACTGAAACTTTTTCATCAGAAACAGTCACACGCTCGATTATAATCCGCTCATCAATTTGACTGGAATCAATTTGAGGAACCACAGGTACATTATCCCTAGTGACCTTCTTACCAATTTTGACTGTAATCTTCTGTGGTGTTGCGACAGCTGTTAAACCACTTGGAAGGTTTTCAATGGTTAAAGGAACTTCGATTGTTCCTTCTGTAGCTTGTGACAAATCAGCAGTAACTTTGAATTTACGTGTGCTCTCCTGCATTTCACTGGCCAAGGTTACGCGATTTGAACCTGTTAGAAACACTGTCACTTCTGAACTAAAGCCACTGATGAAATATTGATCACTATCATAATGGATATCAATCGGTACATTGACTACCGTGTTGGTATAAGTTTCTGTTTTAGTTGATCTTGCGCTGGTATTGTTTTGATAATTAATCGATGTTGCATAGACAAATAAGACACATGCGAACAGGAGTGAGGAGATGATATAAAGGCTATTTTTTTTCATTATTCCACCCTCCAAAAATGCGTTCTCTTAAAGTTAGCTCTGGTGTGTCCTCAGGTATCAAGATACGGCGTAGTTCTTCCTCGAATTCTTCCAAACTCAAATCATGTTTGAAGACACCATTGTAGGTAATCGAAATTCCACCAGTTTCCTCTGATACCACAAAAGTGAGAGCATCTGAAACTTCGGATAAACCAATGGCTGCACGGTGACGTGTCCCGAATTCTTTAGAAATCCCAGTGTTTTCAGTCAATGGTAGATAAGCAGAGGTAACAGCAATTCGATCTCCACTGATAATAACTGCACCGTCATGAAGGGGAGTATTCGGGATGAAGATATTTATTAATAGTTCGGCAGAAATCTTAGCGTCCAAAGGAATTCCTGTCACGATATACTCCTGCAAGGTTCTCACACGTTGAACAGCTACCAAGGCTCCAATTTTACGAGGACTCATGTACTCAACTGCTTTGACAAAAGCCTGAATCATCTGTTCTTCTGAACTCATCGGAGTAGAAGAGAAGAAATCCGTAGCCCGACCCAAGCGTTCCAAGCCTGTCCGAATTTCTGGAGAAAAGATGACAACCGCTGCAATAACTCCATAGGTAATCAATTGGTTAATCAACCAGGAAATAGTTGTCAGGCCTAAAAAGTTAGCTGCTATCTGAGCTAAGATAAAGACTAAAACACCTCGAACCAGAATCATAATCTTGGTTCCTGCAATTGATTTTGTAAATTGATATAAGATATAAGCAACGATTAGAATATCAATCAAATTTATCACAATACTCCAAGGACTGGAAAATAAACTAGACCAGTATTGGAGATTAGATAATTGCTGAAAATTCATCCTGGGACTCCTCTCCATAAAAAAAGCTTCTCTTCATTATACCATTTTCTATGAAAATTTTCTCCCCCTACTTGATTTTAAATTGGTAGAAAATATGATAGAATAAAAAGATAGAAATGAATTAAGGAGAAGCCATGTCTGAACTATATGATATCACCATTGTAGGTGGTGGACCTGTTGGTCTTTTCGCAGCCTTTTACGCTCATCTTCGTCAAGCTAAAGTACAAATCATCGATTCTCTCCCTCAACTAGGTGGTCAACCTGCTATCCTTTATCCTGAAAAACAAATTCTCGATGTGCCAGGTTTCCCAAACCTTACAGGGGAAGAATTAACTAACCGTCTCTTGGAACAACTCGAAGGATTCGAGACACCTTTTCACCTCAACGAAACCGTTCTCGAGATTGAAAAAGAAGATGGTGTTTTTAAGATTACAACTACTAAAGGCACTCATACTTCCAAAGCTGTCATTATCGCTATGGGTGGTGGCGCCTTTAAACCTCGTCCACTTGAACTAGAAGGTGTTGAAGGTTATGAAAACATCCATTACCACGTTTCTAACATTCAGCAATATGCAGGACAGAAAGTAACCATCCTGGGTGGAGGAGACTCAGCTGTGGACTGGGCTCTAGCTTTTGAAAAGATTGCTCCTACCACACTCGTTCACCGTAGAGATAACTTCCGTGCCCTTGAACATAGTGTACAAGCCCTAAAAGAATCATCTGTAAGTATCAAAACACCATTTGTGCCAAGTCAACTCCTTGGAGATGGAAAAACTTTAGATAAGCTTGAAATCACAAAAGTCAAATCCGATGAAACTGAATCCATTGAATTGGACCACCTCTTTGTCAACTATGGTTTCAAATCTTCTGTCGGTAATCTTAAAAATTGGGGATTAGAACTCAATCGCCACAAGATTATCGTCAATAGCAAGCAAGAATCAAGTCAAGAAGGAATTTACGCCATCGGTGACTGTTGCTACTACGTAGGTAAGATTGACTTGATTGCGACAGGTCTTGGTGAAGCACCAACTGCTGTCAATAATGCCATTAACTACATTGACCCAGAGCAAAAAGTACAACCAAAACACTCTACTAGTCTATAAGAAAAAACCACGAATCCTTTGATTCGTGGTTTTAAAGTTCATCTGCAATTTTATTTATCTTTCGCAATCTATGATTGACACCGCTTTTGGTAAGTGGATTTGTCAAACTGTCAGCCAATTGTTGAATAGAATAGTCTGGATGCTGGATACGCAGATGTGCTACTTCCTGCAAATCGACTGGTAGACTATCTAGACCAACGGTATCCATGATTTTACTGATATTGTTAATGGTTTTCATGCTTGCAGAAACCGTACGTGCAATATTAGCTGTCTCTGCATTATTAGCACGATTGAGATCATTTCGAGTTTCTCGGAGAATCTTGACCCCTTCAAAAGTATCACGCGCCTGCATGGCTCCCACTAAAATCAGGAAATCCATTATATCTTCGGCTCTTTGGAGATAGGTTACTGCTCCCTTTTTTCGCTCGATAACCTTAGCATCTAACAAGAACTGCTGCAAAAGCGAAGCAATCCCTTGCGCATGGTCCACATAGACGGAACTAATTTCTAACTGATACTTTCCTGACTCAGGATCCCGAATACTTCCATTTGCCAAAAAGGCTCCACAAAGGTAAGCACGTCCAGCTTCCTCATCTCCTAAAATATCTGGATCAATCCCAGTCTCTAGACCAAAGAAAGAATCAGCCAAACGCAAATCTGCCAGTAATTCTTGGACTCGCTCATCAGTAAATACAGTATAAACACGATTTTTCCGAAGATTACTTCTCTGATGATGACGAATCTCCGACTTAATACCATAGAAGTGCAGGAAAGATTCATAGAGGTGACGAGCTAACTTAGCGTTTTCTGTAATGACGGATAATGTCAAACCAGAGCTAGATAAACCTACACTACCAGACATCTTGATAATTGCTGATAACTCATAGCGACTCAGATGGTGCTGACCTAGGATTTCTTCTTTTACTGCTACTGTGAAACTCATTTTCTCACCTGTATAATTCGCATCAACTCGTCCACTATTAGATCTCCATCATGGAAGGCTCCACCATTTTCCAAACGTAGGAAGTTTGATGAAATGACACGAGGTACTTGTTTGCGCAAACCTTCAAAATCATGCTCAACCTGCACCAAATATTCATCAAAACGGTTGGTATCCATATAGTCCCTCGGAACCTTTTCGATATTAACAAGGACAGTATCGATAAATGGACGGCCCAAATGACGATGCAAGACTTCTACGTGATCACTATCTGAGAAATGCTCCGTTTCTCCACGTTGAGTCATAATATTGCAAACATAGGCAACCTCTGCCTTAGTCTCTAGAAGAGCCTGACCGATTTCTTCGATGACGATATTAGGCAAAATCGAAGTAAAGAGTGAACCTGGTCCCAAGACAATCATATCACTCTCAAGAATAGTATTGACAACTCGACGGCTAGCCTGCGGTTTTTCATCATTTAGAGTGTTGGTAACATAGACATGGTCAATCATACCTGGATGATCTGCAATGTGACTTTCCCCAGCAACTTCTGATCCATCTTTAAAGACAGCATGGAGCGTCAAAGGATGGTCACTGGAGGGATAAATCTTTCCTGTAGTATGGAAGAATTTACTCAGCAATTGCATGGCATTATAGGTCGAACCCTGCATTTCAGATAATCCAGCTATGATAATGTTTCCTAATGGATGACCAGCAAAAGCACCTGCATCCTCTGAAAAACGGTATTGAAAGACCTTTTCATAGAATTTTGGCATATCTGACATGGCCACAAGGACATTACGTAAATCCCCTGGAGGTGTCAACTGTTGAATATTCTTACGCAATTCACCTGAAGAACCACCATCATCCGCAACGGTTACTATGGCTGCAATTTCGACGTCTTTTTCCCGTAGACTATTTAAAATAACAGGGATTCCGGTTCCTCCACCGATCACCGTAATTTTGGGTTTTCTCATGAACGGTTTACCGTTTCCTTTCTTCGGTCTTTATCACGATGGCTTTCGTTTACAGGCCAATGTTTCGCCAAATCATTGGCTAAACGCTTTGCAAAGGCAACGCTTCGGTGTTGCCCACCTGTACAACCCACTGCAATGGTTAAAACTGATTTACCTTCTTTTTTATAGCCAGGGAGAATCGGTTCAATCAGGGCTAGCAAATGACGGTAGAAATCTTCAGATTCTTCATGATTCATGACATAGTCATAAACCGCCTGATCCTCACCCGTCTGATTACGGAGTTCAGGAAGATAGTAAGGGTTTGGCAAAAAGCGAACATCAAATACCAAATCAGCATCAATTGGAATTCCGTATTTAAACCCAAAAGACATCACCTCGATTCGGAAAGACTGCGTTTGTTCTTGGTCTGAAAATTGTTCTGCAATAGTCTTGCGGAGTTCACGTGGAGTTAACTCTGTCGTGTCTACCACGTTTTGACTCATATTTTTCAAAGGCGCCAAGAGTTCGCGTTCCAGCTTAATCCCGTCCAAGATACGACCATCTGCTGCAAGAGGGTGACTTCTTCTAGTTTCCTTATAACGTGCCACCAATTCTTTGTCAGCAGCATCCAAAAAGAGGATTTTAAAGTCTAAATCATCTTGGTTTTCCAACTCATCCAAGACAGCCTGAATCTCTGAAAAGAAAGAACGGCTACGCATGTCCACCACTAGGGCTAACTTATGGTCATCGTCCTTGGTCTCGACCAACTGCAAAAATTTTGGCAAGAGAGCAGGCGGCATATTATCAATGGTAAAATATCCTAAATCTTCAAAGGACTGAATGGCAACAGTTTTTCCTGCACCACTCATCCCTGTCACAATCACCAGGTGAAGTTGTTTCTTTGTCATCATAGTCTCCTTATATCAAAAGAAGTTTGGAAGAACCAAACTTCTACTAGCTTATCCAATCTCTGCGATGACTTCAATTTCGACTTTTACATCGCGAGGAAGACGAGCTACTTCCACAGCTGAACGAGCTGGAAATTCCTTGTTAAAGGCTGTTTGGTATACCTCATTAAAAGGTACAAAGTCGTTCATATCACTCAAGAAACAAGTTGTTTTAACAACATGGTCAAAATCTGTACCTGCTTCTGCTAAAATAGCTCCAATGTTTTTCAAGACTTGTTCAGTCTGTTCTTGGATTGTTTCTCCTACGATTTCTCCAGTTTCAGGAGATAGTGGAACTTGACCGCTAGCGAACAAAAGGTTGCCAACGATTTTTCCTTGAACGTAAGGTCCGATTGCCTTTGGAGCTTTGTCTGTATGAATTGTTTTTGCCATATGTATTCCTCATAATTTTTCTAAAATAGCATCCCAAGCTTGGTCCATTCCTGCTTTTGTTACGGATGAAAAGAGGATAAAACCATCACTTGGATCAAAGTTTAATTTCTTTTTAATAGCTGATTCGTGCTTATTCCATTTACCACGCGGAATCTTGTCTGCCTTAGTCGCCACAATGATGACAGGAATTTCGTAATATTTAAGAAATTCGTACATCTGCACATCATCTGCCGTCGGATCATGGCGAAGGTCAACGAGACTAACAACCGCTCGAAGATTTTCTCGAGTGGTCAAGTACTCCTCAATCATACGTCCCCAATTTTCGCGTTCCTTTTTGGAAACACGGGCATAACCATAGCCAGGCACATCCACAAAACGCATCTTATCATCAATGTTAAAGAAATTGAGTAGTTGTGTTTTTCCTGGTTTTCCAGAGGTACGAGCTAGATTTTTACGATTGAGCATGGTATTGATAAAACTTGATTTACCAACATTTGAGCGCCCTGCAAGAGCAATCTCAGGAAGTTCATCCTGCGGATAGTGGGACTTGTTGGCTGCACTCAGCAAAATCTCAGCATTGTGTGTATTGATTTCCATAGTCACCTCTAGGCTGTCTCTAGGATTGGCTTAGCCGTTCCGTCAACCGCTTCTTTTGTGATACGAACTGTTTTCACATTTTCTTGACTTGGAACTTCAAACATTACGTCTAGCATAGTTTCTTCGATGATTGAGCGAAGACCACGCGCACCAGTCTTACGTTCGATTGCTTTGTTAGCAATTTCTTGGAGAGCTTCGTCGTCAAATTCAAGCTCCACATCATCATAAGAAAGCAAGGTCTGGTATTGTTTAACCAAAGCATTTCTTGGTTCCTTCAAGATACGAACCAAATCATCTACAGTCAACTGCTCCAAGGCTGCAAAGACAGGCAAGCGTCCAATCAACTCAGGAATAATACCGAATTTTTGAATATCTTCTGCGATGATTTCTTGCATGTAAGAACTATTTTCATCAATGGCCTTGTTGTTTTGTCCGAAACCAATCACTTTTTCACCTAGACGCTGTTTGACAATCTCTTCGATGCCATCGAAGGCACCACCCACGATAAAGAGGATATTTTTAGTGTCCACTTGAATCATTTCTTGTTGTGGATGTTTGCGTCCACCTTGAGGTGGTACGCTGGCTACAGTTCCTTCGATAATCTTGAGAAGGGCTTGTTGCACCCCTTCACCAGATACATCACGTGTGATAGACACGTTCTCACTCTTCTTGGCAATCTTGTCAATCTCATCTACATAGATAATTCCACGTTCTGCACGTTCGATGTTAAAGTCAGCTGCCTGCAAGAGTTTGAGGAGGATATTTTCCACGTCCTCACCTACATAACCAGCCTCAGTAAGAGCTGTTGCATCTGCAATGGCAAAAGGTACATTCAAACTTCTAGCAAGAGTCTGAGCAAGGAAAGTCTTCCCTGATCCAGTTGGGCCAATCATTAGAATGTTTGATTTTTGCAAATCCACATCTTCTGACTCTTCACGAGTGTCATGGAAATTAATGCGTTTGTAGTGGTTATATACAGCCACTGCCAAGGCACGTTTGGCACGATCTTGACCAATCACATAGTGGTTCAAGATGTTTAAGAGTTCGAT
Organism: uncultured Streptococcus sp.; assembly: GCA_963548045.1. Classification (GTDB taxonomy): domain Bacteria; phylum Bacillota; class Bacilli; order Lactobacillales; family Streptococcaceae; genus Streptococcus. Next base: position 5,412 of record CAUUTJ010000004.1, on the reverse strand, counting down.
TGGTTTTGGTACTTCAGATAAGTCTGCTAGGACTTCCTCTGCCAACTCCTCACGAATGATTTCCTGGGCTAACTCCACACACTCATTACAGATAAAAGCGTTGTTCCCAGCGATTATTTTTTTAACTTCTTCTTGGCTTTTGCCACAAAATGAGCAATAAACCATCATATCATTTTTCCTATTTGTAGGCATGATTCCCTTCCGTTCTAATTATTCATTCTCTCTAAAATAAGGTCATATAAAAAGCATGAATGCTATTCACCAAGTTTGTAAAGGCATTAAGCCAGAGTAGAGTAGCAAGTCCAAAGCGCTTTTTACGAAAAGCGTGTGTTCCAGCTACAAGACAGACAGCACACAAAAGAGCTGTAAAAAATCCAAAAATACTGCGCTCCATTAGACTTCCTTTCTCTTTCTATATTCGATGGTAAAATCATAGGCATTTTTCTCATCTCTAGTATAAGATTTGCTTGCAACAGTCTCAAAAACAGTCAAGTCAAAATCTTCCGGGAAAAAAGTATCCCCTTCAACTTGAGCATGGATTTGTGTCACAATAATTTCATCGAGATAAGGTTCAAAAAGCTGAAAAATCTGCTTACCCCCAATGATATAGAGATTTTTATCCTGGTTCTGATACCAGTCTAAAACGTCCTCAACATTTTGGAAAACCAGAGCACCCTCGATTGCTTCTTCAGGATTTCGAGTCAAAATTAAGGTTTCACGTCCTGGAAGCAATCGTCGTCCCATTCCATCAAAGGTGACACGTCCCATCAAGATGGCATGATTCAAGGTTGTTTCTTTAAAATGTTTTAACTCTGCTGGCAAATGCCATGGTAAGCGATCCTCTTTTCCGATTACACCCTTTTCATCTTGTGCCCAGATGGCTACGATTTTCTTTGTCATGCTTTCATCCTTTTTATTGATAGTTCTATTTTATCAAAAATCTTGAAAAAAGACTGTTTTGGAATGCCCCCCGAAATAGAAAAAATCCGTAGAAACTTTCTACGGATTTTTGACAAAATAGAGTATCTTACAAACCAGGTGCTTGTCCTAATTCTGCTGCAAGCATCCAGACAGTTTTTTCAAGGTCTGCCTTAGCACCAACGAAGATATCATTGGTTACATCATCACCTTCTTCATCAGTTACATCCAATGCTTTTTGGAAAAGAGTGATAAGGTAACGATAAATTTCAAGGACACGCTCCAAACTTTCTTCTACGTTACGGAATTCTCCAACTTCTTCTTCGATTTCACTGTGTTGAAGGAATTCTGTCAAAGTAGAGTAAGGTTTGCCACCAAGAGTGATCAAGCGTTCGCTGATTTCATCTAGGTAACCATCAAGGCTATCCATGTATTCATCCATCTTAGGATGCCATACCATAAAACCACGTCCACGCATGTACCAGTGTACTTGATGTAGAGCAATATGGGCTACATACAAATCTGCGACTGCTTGATTCAAAACTTCCTTTGTATTTACTAGCGCTTCTGCCGCTGGTTTAGATAATGTTGCTACGTCTTTTAATGCATCTTTTTTCAATTCTACCATTTTTCTCACCTCATAATATTATTTTTGCAACCATATCTATTGATTACTATCTCAGTATACTACACCTAGTAGACAAAAGCAAGAAAATTAACCCATATTAAAAAAGTTGTAATAGACTGATAATTTAAGAAAATGAGCAGATATCTTTTTAGTTATTTTCAGTATCTTTCCGAGAGAATTGGCTTTGATAAAGGTCATAATAAAATCCTTTTGCAGCCAAGAGGCTTTCATGATTTCCCTGTTCAATTATCTGTCCATCTTTAAGTACCAAAATCTTATCAGCTTCCTGAATTGTCGAAAGACGGTGAGCAATGACAAAGCTTGTTCTTCCCTTCATCAAACACTTCATAGCTTTTTGAATCAAGAGTTCTAAACGGGTGTCAACTGATGATGTCGCTTCATCAAGGATTAGAATTTTTGGATTGGCTAAGAGGGCACGCGCAATGGTTAAAAGCTGTTTCTGACCAAGAGAAATATTACTTGACTCTTGGTTCATCTCCATGTTATAGCCCCCAGGAAGAGTGCGGATAAAGTGGTCTACATTAGCAGCCTTAGCTGCTTCAACGATTTCCTCATCTGTTGCTTCAAGGTTCCCAAATCGAAGATTTTCCTTGATACTGCCTTCATAGAGCCAGGCATCCTGTAAGACCATACCAAACTGGCGACGATAGTCCTGACGAGACAGGTCACGAATATCTTGACCGTCCACTAAAATAGCTCCAGCAGTTACATCATAAAAACGCATGAGAAGGTTAATTAAGGTTGTTTTACCTGCCCCAGTAGGTCCAACGATAGCTACCATCTCTCCTGGTTCAACATCCAGATTGAAATTGCGAATCAATGGTTTATTTTCCACGTATTGGAAATCAACATTCTTGAAGCTAACTTGTCCTGTTAATGGCGCCAGTTCTTTTACTTTAGCAGTTTGAACTTCTTCCTGTTCATCCAAAACTTCAAAGACACGGTCAAGCGAAGATTTAGCACTTTGCATTTGTCCCGCTAATTGAGTGATATTTTGGATCGGTTGACTAACCTGCCACACATACTGAACGAAAGCTTGCATATTACCAACGGTTAAGCGTCCTGCAATAACCTGCAAACCACCTAGGACAGCGACTATCAAATAAGTTAAGTCAGATACAATGTGTAAGGCAGGCATCATCAAACCTGAAATGAAGCTAGCCTTGAATCCAATTTGTTGCAATTCATCCGTAATTTTTTCAAATCTCTCTTGAGATTTCTCTTCACGTCCGAAAAGTTTAAGAACATTGAAACCAGTCAAGCTTTCCTGTACAAATCCATTCATTTGCCCCAGAATAGCTGCTTGCTGTTTAAAGTATGGTTGGGAGCGATTTAGAATGGTTTTAGCCCCAAAGTAAGTCACTGGAATCGACAAGATGACAACAATGGCCAACTGAAGATTTAGATAGAGGACCATTCCCATAACAAAAAGAATGGTAAAGACTGCATTGACGATCTGTAAGAAAGATTGTTGCAGAGCGTTTGAAACAGTCTCTACATCACTGGTAAAACGACCTAGCAAATCTCCAAACTGGTGCTTGTCAAAGTAGGACACAGGAATGCGATTGATTTTTTCGCTCATTTCATTTCGCAAATCCTGTACCATAGACTGCACAGCATTGGTCATGAAGTAGTTTGAGTAGTAAGAACCCAACTCATAGAGAAGACCACGCAAGAGATAGATCACTAGAATTACTGCGATATAGCTGGTATTGATCCCCGCTCCTGCAACACCATTTGCCATAGCAAGGAGATTGCTAGTTAATTCTGTGATGGCAAGTCCCAATACGAAAGGCTCGATGACACTCATAATAACGCTGACTATTTTCAAGAAGACTGCAAAGAAAACAGAGAATCGGTAGGCTTTTAAATAGCTCCATAGACGAGCTAGACTAGATTGTTGTTTCATCCTTTACCTCCTATTCTTCTGTCAGAGACGCATTTTTCAGCTGCGACTCAGCAATTTCTCGATAGATGTCATTAGTCTCCATCAATTCTTCATGACGGCCACGACCAACGATTTCACCCTTATCAAGGACGATAATCTGGTCCGCATCCATAATGGTTCCAACACGTTGCGCAACAATCAATACTGTTGCATCTTGAGTCACTTCCTTGAGACGACGGCGTAAGATTGCATCTGTACGATAGTCCAAGGCCGAGAATGAATCATCAAAGATGTAGATATCTGGACCCTTGATGACTGCTCGGGCAATCGACAAGCGTTGTTTCTGACCACCTGATAGGTTGCTTCCCCCTTCGGCTAGATGCGTGGCGAAACCTTCTTCTCTACTTTCGATAAAGTCTTTGGCCTGGGCTACATCAGCTGCTTGATGCAAGTCCTCATGACTGGCATCCTCTTTCCCGTAACGGAGATTGTCTGCGATAGTCCCTGTAAAGAGCAAGGCCTTTTGTGGAATAAATCCAATCTTTTGTCGGAGTGATTTGAGGCGATAATCTCGAACATCAACTCCATCGACCTTAATTTTCCCTAGCGTAACATCGTAGAATCGAGGAATCAACTGAACCAGAGTAGACTTACCCGAACCAGTTGAGCCGATAAATGCAATGGTTTCTCCTGGTTTAGCAGTGAAGGAAATATTATGCAAAACAGGGCTTTCTGTTTCCCCAGGATAGGCAAAGGTCACATTATCAAATTCTAGATATCCATGAGTTTCTGTTTCTTGAATTCCATCCTCATTTGGATCAATGGAAATGGGCATGTCCATGATTTCCTTCAAACGCTCACTAGATACAGCCGTACGTGGATACATGGTAAAGAGGTTTGACAAGAAGAGGAAGGACAAGAGAGCATGGAAACTATACTCGATAAAGGCCACCAGATCCCCAATCTGCAAATTTCCATGCTTCAGTGGATCAAGGGCAAACCATACGATAGCTACAATCATAGCGATAATAATTTGCACAAAGAGAGGCTCTGTCAAACCTGTCAATTTAAACAAGCGATTGGAATTGTCCGCATAGATTGCATTTTTCTCTTCAAAACGATTTTCTTGGAAATCTTCACGTGCAAAGGCACGAATCACTCGCAAGCCCATCAAATTTTCACGGACATACTGGTTAATCTTATCCAGTGTTTTCTGTTGCTTTTCAGATAAGGGACGTGTTTTCACCGCCACATAAATGACTACTACAGCTAGAAAAGGAACGGAAAAAGCGACAATCCAGGCTAGTGAAGGACTCGTCAAGAAAATCATGAGAATACTCGACAGCATCATCATGGGAGTGATAACACCCAACTTAAGCGTTTGTTCCGCAAACTGCATGAGGACAAAGGCATCACTGGTAATACGAGTAACTAGTGAAGACACACCAATTTGTTCATATTCGTGATGAGAATACTCTTGTAATTTAGCATAAACATCATTTCGCATATCCTTAACCATATTGGTAGTCAGTTTACTAGCAGCATAGGCTAGAACAATCCGCCCACATGTTCCCAGGACAATAATAACCAGCATGATGATAGCCCAAAAATAGAGCTTATCCTTGTCTCCTTGGTTGATTCCCTGGTCAATCATGCGGGCCAGAACAGTCGGTAGACCCAGATTGACAATAACAAAGAAAATAGCTCCTAGGAAGTCTAACACTAACCACTTGGGATAGCGCTTGAGATATGACCAAATATAAAGCATAATTCTCCTTTCTTTTTCTATTGAAACGTAGAAAAGAGCGTGCTTTCGCACGCCATTTTACCAAAAAGAAGACAGGCAGTCATAATCTCGAGTGAGGAAACTGTCTGTCTCAGATATTTGAGGCTTATTTTACAAAGTCAAGCAATGCCAAGAAGCTTTCTGGATCAAGTGATGCACCACCTACAAGAG
>CAUUTJ010000003.1:0-49823 GCA_963548045.1 uncultured Streptococcus sp. | reverse complement strand
TCTAGGACTTCGCGAGCGTAAACATCAGTAATAATTGACATTTTTTACTCTCCTTTGAGTTAAATTATTTTACACCTCTATGATACATCAAAAAGATACCTTTTTCAAGAAAAAACGTTATCTTTGTGCAAATTTTCCTTAAGTTTATTAAGTAATCGCTTTCTTTTACCGCTTAGACGAGACCTTTTATGATATACTATGATTATGACTGATTTATCAAAACAAATATTAGAAAAAGCTCATGGCGGTCCAAAATTAAATCCAGATGAACAAAGACGTTTCCTCGGTACCTTTGAAGAACGTGTCCTTGGCTACGCGGACCTTGAAACAGCCGATGATGATAAATTTGAAAAAGGATTTTTAACAATTTTAGAAACCTTTAAAAAAGAAACTGAACCTCTATTTGTCAAAATTTCTCCTCAGGTTGAATTTGACAAACAAGTCTTTTATCTAAAACAAGCCAAAGAAGCTGAATGTCAAGCAACCATCGTTTCCGAAGACCACAACTCTTCTCCTTTTGGTCTCATTATCCATAGCGATGCTCCAGTTCAAACAAGTGAAAAAGACCTCAAAAAGGCCTTCTCAGACTTGTGGCAGGAAAAAGAGATAAAAAAAACTACGACTTCTCTCTGGAAAAAATGGTTTGGTTAACTCTATTTCAACGATAAGATTTGACCTATATTTGCTGCAGTATTTTCTAAATAAGTTGCTGCATTTTTTAAACTATCTTCTAATGGTTCGCTTTTTTCTAGTATAGAAAAAGCAGCGATGATATTCTCAAATGGTAAAGGAAGTAAATCATCAGCTAAACTACCACAAATAGCAATAACCGGAACACCATTCGGTGTTCTTTTTGCTACTCCGATTGGAGCCTTTCCTGAAAAACTTTGAGAGTCTAATCTACCTTCACCAACAATAACTAGATCTGCTTCTGCGACCTGTTCATCAAATTTTACTAAATCTAAACAAGTTTGGATACCAGATACAATCCCTGCTCCAGCAAAGGCACACAAACCAGCAGCAATCCCACCACCAGCACCAGCACCCTCTAATTTTAATATTTCGGGTGCGACTTTACCATAAAAGTTTTTAATTAAAGTATCAACTTCTTGGAATTTAGCAGGGTTTAATCCTTTTTGTTTTCCGAATGTATAGGTGGCGCCATGAGGTCCACATAGGGGATTGGTTACATCCGCTAAAATTTTGATATGGATATCATCAGGAATGAGACTAACACGACTATCCAAAATCTCATTGATTTCAAACAAGGATTGGCCACGAGCTTTAAGCTCAATTCCGTGTTCATCATAAAACTGATAGCCAAGACCTGAAGCAATACCAATACCCCCATCGTTACTAGCTGTTCCACCGACACCGATGTAGATATCTTTTATACCTTGCTCTATTAAATGTAGAATCAGCTGTCCAATTCCCTTTGTTTGAATCTCTAGTGGATTTCGTTTTTCATAAGGTATCTTAGCAAGACCTACCAAATCAGCAACTTCAAATAGAGCTAGTTGACCTTTTTGAAAATAGGGCATTTGAACCTCATAACCAAAAGGTCCTGTTACCTGACTTGTATGTTCTTCAAGACCTAAAGAATTTTTTATAGCAGCAACGGTTCCTTCTCCTCCATCGCCTACAGGCAAAAGTACACATTCTGAATCAGGCAGAGCTTTTTTAAAGCCCCGTTTTATAGCTTCAGCCACTTGATTTGCAGGTAGACTCTCCTTAAAAGAGTCCGGTGCTATGATAATTTTCATCTTAATTTCGCTTTCTATCTAAAGGAAGTTGATTTTATCTAATACTTTTGTCAAATCTCTCTCATCAATTTGAAGAGGAATTTCTTTTTTGACGATTTCTTTGGCACAAAAACCGATACCAATTCCTGCTCTTTTAAGCATTTTTAAGTCATTAGCCCCATCGCCAACTGCAATTGTGCACTCGAGTGGGACTTCCAATCTATTCGCCCAACTAACCAATGTTTCTTCTTTAACTTCTCTGCTTATAACAGGACCAATTAGATTACCAGTTAAATGTCCATCACTAATCTCAAGTTGATTTGCCACAAACAATGGAATTCCAAATTCTTTAGCTAACTTTTCAACGATGATAGTAAATCCACCTGAAACCAAACCAACTTCAATCTGACTTTCTTTGAGAGTTTTAATAAACTGCACAGCATTTTTACTAAGGTGAAGTTCATGATAAATCTTATCAAAGGCATCTATAGAAAGTCCTTTTAAGAGGGAGACACGTTTTTTCAGACTCGATTCAAAGTCTAATTCCCCTCTCATCGCTTGAGCAGTTATCAGAGCTACTTCCTTATCACAATCTGCCTCTTTCCCCAATAAATCAATTACCTCTTCTTCTATCAAGGTCCCATCAACATCTAGTATACAAAGTCCTCTAGCTTTATTCATCTATCTTCCTTACTCTCATCATCTCAAAAAATCGTATGAAAACTTCATACGATTTTAACTATTTAGTTTGCTAAACTGTGATACAAATCAAGGTAAGACTGACAAGCTGTATCCCAAGAGAAGTCACATTCCATAGCTTGAACTTGAAGATTTTTCCAAACATCTGGATGATTATAGTAAACATCCAAGGCAGTTTGTAAAGCCCAGTTAAGCCAATATGGAGTCAAGTTATCAAAACTAAATCCTGTACCTGTTCCTTCAATTGGGTTGAACGGTTGAACAGTATCTCTCAACCCCCCTACTTCGTTAACAAGAGGTAAAGTACCATAACGCATAGCCATCATTTGAGAGAGTCCACATGGTTCAAAGCGACTTGGCATAAGGAAAATATCGCTTGCTGCATAAATTTCTTGTGCGAGTTTCACATCAAAAGTAATATTAGCGGATAATTTGTCTGGGAATACTTGACCAAACCATGAGAATGCTTCTTCGAAACCAGGGTCACCTGTACCCAATAGAACGATTTGAACATCTTCTTGAAGCATGCGATGAAGACCTTCAACGACGACATCAAAACCTTTCTGTCTTGTCAAACGTGACACTATACCAATCATTGGAACATCAGGTCTTACCGGAAGACCAAGCTTCTCTTGCAATTTAGCTTTGTTCTGAGCTTTTCCTGACAGATCAGATTTATTAAAATGGAAATCCAATAAAGGATCCGTCTCAGGATTATAAATGTCTGTATCTATCCCGTTCACAATACCAGAAAGCTTTCCAGATTCCATACGGAGTATCTGATCTAAACCACAGCCAAACACTGGTGTCATAATTTCATGAGCATAGCTTGGTGATACAGTTGAAACACGATCGGCATAAAGAATACCTGCCTTCATCCAGTTAAGGCAATCATTCCAACGAACAGTACCATCCGCATAGCGTTCGAATCCAACTCTAAAAAAGTCCCAAAGCATACCTTCAGAAAATTGCCCTTGGAATTCCAGGTTGTGGATTGTTAAGACAGTCTTAATGTTTTGGTAAGCTTGAATCCATCTGTATTTTTCCTTCAACAAGAAAGGAATCATAGCTGTATGATAATCATGAGCATGAAGAATATCAGGAATAAATCTAATACGCTCCATAGATTCTAAGGCTGCAAGTTGGAAGAAAGCAAAACGTTCACCGTCATCGAAATCACCATACACATGACCACGGAAGAAATAATACTGGTTGTCAATAAAGTAGAAGGTAACACCGTTTAAAACAGTCTTCTTAATGCCACAAAATTGTCTACGCCAACCAACGTATACTTCAAATTGAAGAACATCTTCAATTTGATCACCAAACTTGGCTTCCACCATGTCATAGTATGGCAGGATAACAGCAACTTCATGACCAGCTTTAACTAATGATTTTGGAAGAGCGCCGATAACGTCTCCCAAGCCACCTGTTTTTGAAAAGGGCGCACCTTCGGCTGCTACAAATAAAATTTTCATGAAAGGATATCCTCTGTTACTTTTTCGCCTTTTTTGATGACAACAGGATTTTCTGCTGTACCTCGAATGACAACTCCCTCAGCTATTTCAGCACCCTTATCTACGATTGCATACTCGACTTGCGCACCTTCACCAATGAGAACACGAGGGAAAATAATAGATTCTTTAACTAAGCTATTTTTACGGATCTGAACATTACGCGAAATAACAGATTTAATCACTTCGCCTTCAACGATACTACCAGATGCAAATTGTGATGTGTTCACTTTTGAACCTGGTGCATAGTAAGTAGGTTCTTCGTTTTTAACTTTAGTGTGAATCTTTTGATTTGGCGAGAACAAAGAGTAGAATTTATGCTGATCAAGCATATCTAAATTAGCTTGGTAATATGTTTCCACTGAATGAATATTGGCTAGGTATCCTGTGTATTCATATGCAAAAGCACCTTCTTTTGCTGCCAAATCACGAAGAACATAACGTAATTTTTCTGGATATTCTTTTTGAGCTTCTTCTTCTAAACGTTTAATTAACCATTGAGTGTCTACAACAAAGATATCTGTTGACATGTTGTAAAAATCTTGATTTGATTTTTTATCAAAGAGTTTGTGAGAAACCACATGGTCAGTTTCATCGATATCAAGGATTGCATTTACTTCTGAAATATCCTTCTTAGGCAATTTCTTATAAACAACTGTAATTGGTGATTTTGTTGTATTATGCAAATGGAAAACTTGATTGAGATCGATATTCACTAAAACATCACAGTTCAAGGAAACTGTTTGGTCTGAACCTGAACGTTTTAGGTAAGTCAAAAGTTGTTGATAGTATTCTTTACCAACAGTGCTACTTTCAACACGAGTATTGTAGATTCCAAGATAGTAGTGGCTAAGGAGTGTATTCAAGCCCCATTCACGTCCTGAACGAATATGGTCAAATACAGAGCTAATGTTATCTTGTTGGAAGATTCCAAAGATACTACGAACCCCAGCATTAGCTAAACTTGAAAGTGGGAAGTCAATCAAGCGATACTTTCCTCCAAATGGCAAACTTGCCACTGGACGGTTACTTATCAAGGTTGACATATCATGGAAACCAACGGTGTTTCCTAAAATCGCTGAATATTTATCAATCTTCATCTGTTGCTACCCCCACTACTTCGTTATATCCGACTACTTGTACTTCTTCTGTACCATCAATTTCAACACCATCGGCAATAATTGCACCTTCACCGATGATTGCACGTGTAATTTTAGCACCTCTACCGATAACTGCTCCACTCATGATGACAGAATCAACGACTTCTGCTCCCTTACGAACTTGAGCAGCTGTAGAAAGGATAGAGTGTTTCACAGTTCCATTTACGTAACAGCCGTCCACAACAAGAGAATCTTCTACATGAGCATGTTCTCCAATAAAGTTTGGTGGAGCGATAAGGTTACGAGAATAAATTTTCCATTGACGGTTACGGCTATCTAGAGCATTTTCTGGAGAGATGTATTCCATATTTGCTTCCCAGAGGGATTCAATAGTACCAACGTCCTTCCAGTATCCATTGAATTCATAAGCATAGACACTTTCACCTGTTTCAAGATAATTTGGAATAACATTTTTACCGAAGTCTGACATATCTAGGTTGGCCTTTTCAGCTGCAACCAGCATGTTGCGAAGTCGTTTCCAGTCAAAGATATAAATCCCCATTGATGCCTTAGTTGATTTTGGCTCAGCTGGTTTTTCCTCAAATTCAACAATGCGATTGTTAGCATCTGTATTCATGATACCAAAACGGCTAGCTTCTTTTAATGGTACATCCAAAACAGCTACAGTCAAGCTGGCATTGTTATCCTTATGCGATTGGAGCATATCATCATAGTCCATTTTATAAATATGGTCTCCTGAAAGAATCAAAACATACTCAGGATTAATGCTATCGATATAGTCAATATTTTGGTAAATGGCATGACTTGTACCTTCGAACCAACGATTTCCTTCACTTGCAGAGTAAGGTTGAAGGATAGAAACACCTGAATCAATTACATCAAGACCCCAACTAGAACCGTTTCCGATGTGATTGTTAAGAGCAAGAGGTTGATACTGTGTGATAACCCCAACATTGTGGATACCAGAGTTGGCACAGTTAGAAAGAGCAAAGTCAATGATACGGTAGCGTCCACCAAATTGCACAGCAGGTTTTGCAATGCTTTGAGTGAGTTTACCGAGACGAGTTCCTTGCCCACCGGCAAGGATTAAAGCTAGCATTTCATTCTTCATTTTCTACTCCTTTTTGAGATTTATTTGATTCTTTTTTAGCAGGTTTCAAGCGACGTTTGATTTTCCAGATACTTGCCCCCAAAGCTGGCAAGGTAAAGGTCAAAGTCTGCTCATAATCCTTCCATAACCCTTCTTGAGTTTGAACAGTTTGGTTGTGTTCTTTCCAAACTCCACCCCATTGTTCCAACTCTGTATTCCAAATTTCTTCGTAAATACCTGCAACTGGTAATCCAATTGTAAAATCAGGACGTTCAACCGGTGCCATGTTGAAGACACAGACTAGCATCTCGCCTTTTTTACCCTTACGAATAAAGGATAGAACACTTTGATCTCTATTATCAGCATCGATGATTTCAATTCCATCATAACTTGTATCAATTTCCCAAAGACAACGATGGTCTTTATAAAGTTGATTCAGTTGAGATGTGAAGTATTTCATCTTAGCATTCATTGGATCTTCAAGGTTTGACCACTCTAATTGCTCTTCTGATTTCCACTCTAAGAATTGACCGAATTCGCTACCCATAAAGAGCAATTTCTTACCAGGGTGACAAATTTGATAAGTATAAAGATTTCTAAGGCCTGCAAATTGATTGTAACGATCTCCCCACATCTTATGCATCATACTCTTCTTACCATGTACAACCTCATCATGTGAGAATGGTAGGAGATAATTTTCATTAAAGACATACATAAAACTGAAGGTTACAAGGTTAAAATCATACTTGCGGTAAATTGGATCTTCTTCGTAGAAACGGAGAATGTCATTCATCCAGCCCATGTTCCACTTGTAGTCAAATCCAAGACCACCGATCTCTTTCGGACCTGTTATTTTAGTTGCCGAAGAGCTTTCTTCTGCAATCATCATGACATCAGGGTGAGCTAGCTTAATAACAGTATTTAAACGCTGAAGGAAATAGTAACCTTCATAGTTGAGATTGCCACCATCTTTATTTGGTGTCCAAGGTGCATTATCATAATCAAGATAAAGGATATTACTTACAGCATCTACACGGATACCATCTAAATGATAAAAATCAATCCAGAACTTAATGCTAGAAATCAAGAAGGATTGCACTTCGTTTTTCCCTAAGTCGAAGTTTAATGCTCCCCAACCATAGTTATGAGCTTTGTTATGGTCTTGATATTCAAAAGTTGGTGTTCCGTCATAATAAGCTAGAGCATCATCATTGATTGTAAAGTGACCAGGAACCCAGTCCACAATAACTCCGATATTGTTTAAATGACACTCTTCAACAAAGTCTTGAAACTCTTCTGGTCTTCCGTAAGAATGTTCTAAACCAAAATACCCCATCAGTTGATAGCCCCAGCTCAAACCAAGCGGATGCGCCATCAAAGGCATAAACTCAATATGAGTGTAGTTCATCTCAACTAAGTAAGGAATCAACTCTTCTTTTAATTGAGCAAAACTGTATGGAGTTCCGTCTGGATTTCGTTTCCAGGAACCAGCGTGTGCTTCGTAAATATTAACTGGTCTTTCAAAAAATCCCAAACGTTTTCTACGAGCTAACCAAAGTCCATCCTTCCATTTCTTTTCTGGGATTTCTGTTAAAACAGCCCCTGTTCCTGGACGTGCTTCATACCGAACAGCTAAAGGATCAATCTTCATAAGCTGATGACCGTTAGCCCGTGTGATATGATATTTATAAATCTGACCCTCTTGGGCTAAAGTTGTAAAAACTTCCCAAACTCCAGATTCATTTCGAACCATAGGGATTTGATTTTCAACCCAATTAGTGAAATCACCAACTAGATGAACAGCTTGCGCATTTGGAGCCCAAACACGGAATGTGTAACCCCATTCCCCGTCTTTCTCCTCACGATGTGCGCCCAAATAGTGCTGAAGATGGAAATTTTCGCCTGTTGTAAAAGTTCTTAAAGCTTCTAATGTATCCATAAATCCCCCTTTATATTGTAAGCGTTTTCTATATTTGTATTATACTATCTTTTTAGAAAAGTTTCAACCAATTTCCGAATTATCATAAATATTTTTTTGAAAATCTTCAAATTATTATCTTGACATTTCTAAAAGTTTCAGTATTGTCGATATTTTTACATGATTTAAGCTTCCATACATCAAATCACTTACAATATTTTCACCAATCTTTATTTTATAAAATAGACGCTTTAAAAACCTAACATTATTTTCAAATAATTTTCATTTTGTTCGGATGAAGTATCTTGAGTACAATTTTATCAAATTTTCTGAAATTTTCAACTATTTATTGTATTTTTCCATATTTTTTATTATTAGGATAAATTATAGATAACCACAACAAAAAAACTCAAGATTATATCTTGAGTTTCATTTAGAATTTATGATAAAACGTTCATAACTGATACACTTACGTTATCGAGAGTATTTTCTTGACCTGAACGACTGTTTGTTATGCGCATTTCAAGGTTACCAGCATTTTCATAATAGTAAGATTCCCCTTTTGCATTAAAGATAACTAAGAAATGCTCATCATCTCCTTGAATCTCATAAACAATCCACCCACTATTTTCAATGGCTGTATGGACAAAGACATGACGATAAACTTCTTCATATGTAGGGTATGAAAAGGCACTACTCTTTGTTTTAAGACCTATTATCTGACGAATAAATTCAATGCTATCCTGACGTTCATGAATCAAGTCCCAGTTTACCTGGTTAACTGAGTCTGGAGCATTGTAACTGTTCATAGCGCGTTCACGGTCGACATGGGTCAATTCCCCATTTTCACCTGTAGGAACTAGCTTGGTACGTCCAAACTCTTGACCGAGTTCCATAAAGGAAATACCTTGCATAAGCAGATTCATAGCAGTTGCTGTTTCTACTTTTTTCATGATGCTAGCTTGATTTTCTGTTGGATGGAGTGTCGCTAACAAATCATGCAAATTATAATTATCATGGGCTTCTACATAGTTGACAACCTGGTTAGGGCTTAGATAAGAGCCCAGTTCACGACTACCAAGAATAGCTTTGGCAACAATTGGTTCAGTGGCAGCACCACTTACGAAGCCTGATTTGATATCACCATAAACTTCAGCACCCTTAACCGCATTACGTTGATCATCATTGAAAAATCCAATATTTGGCAACTGATAAGCATTGTCTTTCTTAGCCTTATCGTAAGGTGCTAGACCAGTACCCATATCCCAACCTTCTCCATAAAGGATGATTTTAGGATCGACTTCATCCATTGCCCAACGGATCATCTGCATGGTTTTAATGTCATGGATTCCCATCAAGTCAAAGCGGAAACCATCAATATTAAACTCATTCACCCAATAAAGAAGTGAATCAATCATGTACTTACGGAACATTTCATGTTCACTAGCAGTCTCGTTTCCTACACCAGTACCATTTTGATAACTTCCATCGCGGTTCATTCGGTAATAATAGTCTGGAACCGTTGTTTGGAAAGGGGCATCAACAGTTGAAAACGTATGGTTGTATACCACATCCATAATGACGCCAATTCCAGCATCATGATAAGCTTGAATCATCGTCTTCAAATCGCGGATGACTTGACCTGGATCATTTGGATTCGTAGACATGCTGGTTTCTGGTGCATTGTAGTTTTGTGGATCGTAACCCCAGTTGTAGGTCACATTTCCATCCGCATCATACTCTTTGTGACGATCAGCAATTGGTTGCAGTTGAACATAGTTCACACCAAGTTCTTTGATGTAGTCAAATGCAGTAGACTGACCGAAGTGATTAACTGTTCCAGTTTGGGCAGCACCCAAGAAAGTAGCTCTTAATTCTGGAGCAACACCAGAAGTTTCAGACTTGGTCAAGTCACGAATATGCATTTCGTAAATAACCGCTTGACAAGGATTTTCTAATCGCCAAGTTGCTTCCGTTCCATTCTTAACTTCAAAACCTTCAACTTGACGTTCTTTTTCTGAAAGAATCGCTGAACGTTTGCCATCTGGACTTGTCGCAATGGTATACGGATCACGTGTCAATGATTGATGATGTGGAAAATCAATCTGATATTGATAGGCACGACCTGCAAGACTTTCAGGAACTGTCAAATTCCAAACGCCAATTGTATTATCCTTGTGACTATAGGAATAACTATTTCCACGTTTCATCTCATACGTTTTTAGGATAGGAGCGTCATTGCTTGCTGATTCATAAACTACAACTTGTACAGTTGTTGCTGTTGGCGACCAAAGTTTAAAGCTTGTTTCTTCTTCAGAAACCTGGCATCCCAACTCTCCTTGGTAACCCCAGTGGTGATCAAAACTAGCACTGTTAATCGCTTTATCAAAAGCAAATGGATTTTGATCTTTATAGTGTGGACTTGCAATGGCTGGATTTTCTGAATAATAAACAGTGTCATCTCCATCTAAAATCCAAACTTCCGTTAGAAGTGGATAATAATTAAATCGGATAGGGTATTCATTGGTAACTCCATCTTTTTCAACTGTAAAAACCATTTGTGAAAGAGGACTTTCACTTGATTGAATAAATGAAAACTTCTCTCCAAAGTATTCTTCCTCTTTAACAAATTCTACTGAATCAGCTGACCCCTTACTAAAGTTGCAATTCTGATATGCTCCATCCTTACGATGATAATGAATAAGTACAGGATAATTGTACATAGTTCTCCCTAATTTCTAATTGTTAAATTTTTATAAAAAATAGTATCTTTTTTTCTCGTTGAACACAGGAATCTAAACTGTTCATATAAACTAGTAGTGTATATTGTTTACAAACTCTCCAACCAAGCTTCATCTCGAATCTTAATTCCAAGTTCTTGTGCTTTTTGGAGTTTGCTACCTGCATCTGCTCCTGCTACCACAAGGTCAGTCTTCTTCGATACACTACCCGTTACCTTGGCTCCAAGATTTTCGAGTTTACTTTTAGCTTCCGAGCGAGTAAGACGTTCAAGTTTTCCTGTCAATACGACTGTTAGACCTGATAAGGCTGCATCTGCTGCAACTATCTGTCCTTTATAATCTAGATTAACACCTAATTCTTTTAATTCGCTTAAAAGTATTTTAGAACCCTCAGTTGCAAAGTAAGTCTGCAAACTTTGAGCAATCACAGAACCCAAACTCTCGATAGTTGCAATTTCTTCTGGATTTGCCTGAGCCAAAGCTTCAACAGAATGAAAGTTTTGGAGCAATAACTGACTTGCCTTGCTTCCTACATGACGAATTCCCAAACCAAATAAAAGTTTTTCAGCAGAGTTTTCTTTAGATGCTTGGATAGCCTGGTAAAGTTTTTGGGCTGATTTTTCCTTAATGCCTTCTAGGAAGAGGAAATCTTCCACAGTCAAACGATAAATATCTGCTACATCCTTGACTAATTGTGCTTCAAAAAGTTTTTCAACGACTGATGGACCAAGACCAGCAATATTCATGGCATCACGAGATGCGAAGTGCGTCAAGCCTTCCTTGATTTGAGCAGGGCATCTCGGATTGATACAACGAAGGGCAACCTCATCTTCAAAATGCAAAAGCTTACTGTCACAACTTGGACAGTTTGTTGGGATATCTAGTTTTTCTTCAGACACACGCTTAGATTCAACGACACGTAAAACAGCTGGAATGATATCCCCTGCCTTATAGACAATGACTGTGTCATTCTTACGGATATCCTTTTCAGCAATATAGTCAACATTATGAAGAGTTGCACGACTCACAGTAGTACCTGCCAGTTGCACTGGGCTAAGATTAGCAGTCGGAGTTACGACTCCTGTTCGTCCAACTGTCCAGTCAACAGAAAGAAGCTTTGCTTCTTTTTCTTCTGCCGGAAACTTATAAGCCACTGCCCACTTGGGTGCTTTGACTGTAAAACCTAGTTGCTCTTGACCGGCTAAGTCATTAACCTTAATCACAACTCCATCGATATCATAAGGTAACTGGTCTCTTTCTTGACCTACTTCCTGGATAAAATCCCATACTTCATCCATAGTGTGAGCCAATAAACGTCTCGGATTGACAACAAATCCCAATTGTTCCAAATGTTCCAACACCTTCTCTTGGCTATCTCGAGTTGAAGGACTTGCTTCTTGATAGAGGAAGGTTGCAAGATTACGTTTGGCCACTACTGCTGTATCTAATTGGCGAAGAGTACCTGCAGCAGCATTTCGTGGATTAGCAAATTCTGGCTCGCCGTTTTCTTGACGCGATTGATTGACCTGATCAAATGATGCCCTCGGCATATAGCATTCACCACGAACAGTTATATCTAATTTTTCTGGTAAAGTTAAAGGAATGTCTTTCACTCGTTTAAGATTTTCAGTGATATTTTCACCAATAGAGCCATCACCACGAGTTGCTCCAGCAACAAAAAGTCCTTGCTCATAAGTCAAGGAAATCGATAGTCCATCAATCTTCAACTCACAAATATAAGTGACATTATCTAATTCCTTACGGACACGCGCATCAAAGGCATCCAATTCTTCACGTGAAAAAGCATCCTGCAAACTATAGAGAGGATACTGATGACTATATTTTTCAAATCCATCAAGAATCTTTCCACCTACACGATGTGTCGGGCTTTCTGGCAAGACTTGGTCCGGATGAACTTTTTCTAACTCTACCAATTCACGATAAAGACGGTCATACTCACTATCAGATACAGATGGATTGTCACTTGTATAATACTCTGTCGCATAGCGATTGAGCAACTCAACGAGCTCTTTCATTCTTTCATTCATAGAACCATTTTACCATAAAAAGGACTATAGAAACAATACAGAAGCTCTAAAAAAGAAAATGAGAAGGATATTTCTATCACTTCTCATTTATTTTTATTTTTTACGATTCAAAATAGCGTTCAAAATGATGGCTACAGCACTCGCAATGACAATACCATTTGAGAAGAACATTTGTAATTCAGTCGGTAAAGTATTGAAGAGGTTGCTTCCGTTCAATCCCACCCCTGCAGAAATAGAAACTGCTGCAATGAGGAAGTTGTGTTCATTGTGCTCAAAGTCTACACGAGCCAAGATTTGCATCCCTTGGAGAGACACAAAACCGAACATGACGAGCATTGCTCCACCAAGAACAGGGCTAGGAATAATCTGAGCCAAGGCTCCAAACTTAGGCAAGAGACCGAGCAAGATGAGGAATCCTGCTGCGTAGTAGATTGGCAAACGAGTACGAATACCTGAAAGTTTAACCAAACCTACGTTTTGTGAAAATCCTGTATAAGGGAAGGTATTGAAAAGTCCACCAAGTAAAACAGCGAGACCTTCAGCACGATAACCATTACGAAGGCGAGTGCTATCAATTGGATCTTTAGTAATATCAGAAAGAGCAAGGTAAACCCCTGTTGATTCTACCATTGACACAGTAGCGATGATACACATCATGACAATAGAAGAAATCTCAAATTGTGGAGCACCGAAGTAGAATGGAGTTGGGATATGAACAAGTGGAGCTTCTGCTACTGGAGAAAAATCAACCAAGCCCATAGTTGCAGCGATAATCGTACCGGCAATCAAACCAATCAAAATCGAAATTGATTTAATAAATCCTTTTGTAAAGATATTAACCAAAAGAATAATGAGAACTGTAATCATTGCCAAGGCTAAACTTTGACCAGTTGGTTTTTCTACGTTATTTCCCATATTTCCAATAGCAACTGGAATCAAGGTCAATCCGATAGTTGTGATAACAGAACCAGTTACGATAGCAGGGAAAAGATTGGCAACCTTAGAAAAGATACCTGAAATCAGGATGACATAAATCCCTGATGCAATCAAGGCTCCAAACATAGCACCACTACCATGACTCTGACCAATCATAATAAGAGGAGCAACAGACTGGAAGGCAACACCAAGTACGATTGGCAAACCAACACCAAAGTGTTTATTGAGTTGCAATTGTAAAAGAGTTGCAACCCCACACATAAAGATATCTGTTGAGATAAGGTAGGTCAACTGTTGAGCTGAATATCCCAGAGCACTTGCAATCATGATTGGTACTAGGATTGAACCTGAATACATGGCTAGCAAGTGTTGCAAGCCAAGAACGGCCGCCTGTGAGTGTTTTTCTTGTTGTTTCATTAGATGTCTGCCTCCTTGAAGATAACTTTTCCATTTTCAAAACGCTCTAATCGCGCGAGTGATACTACCTGATGACCAGATTTTTCTAACAGTTCACGGCCATCTTGGAAGGATTTTTCAATCACAATTCCGATGGCTTCAACTGTAGCACCAGCTTGCTCGATAATCTGAATCAGCCCTTTAGCTGCTTGGCCGTTTGCCAAGAAATCATCGATAATCAATACTTTATCTTCAGGAGATAAGAACTTCCCTGCAATAGATACGGTACTAGTTACTTGTTTTGTGAAAGAATAAACTTCAGCAGTTAAAATTCCTTCATTCATGGTAATGTTTTTTGCCTTTTTAGCAAAAATCATAGGTACATTTAATTGCTCTGCCACATATAAGGCTGGGGCAATCCCAGATGCTTCAATGGTCACAACCTTTGTGATGCCAGCATTTTTAAAATGCTCCGCAAAAGTACGACCAATCTCGCGCATCAAGGAATAATCAACTTGGTGGGTCAAGAAGGAATCCACCTTAAGAATATTCTCACCTAGAATATTCCCATCTTTTAAAATACGTTCCTCTAGTATTTTCACAATAACCTCCGAAATAAAAAGGGACTTACAAAGTAAGCCCCTTAGAAAGATCGAAACAGATAGTCCTGCTTCTTTTTATCTCTCTTCGACTTACTCATTGTTAGGTATTTACGGTACCTTGTAGAAACGCCACGCCAATTCGCGGCATAAATAAGTAATCATATTTTTTTTAGTGAGCATCTCCATTCCAGATAGAGTTCTTCACAATCACATAATCTACATGTCTAAGATCAGCTACTTTACGACCTCCAGCATAAGAAATCGAACTTTGCAAATCTTGTTCCATTTCTGTTAAGGTATCCTGTAAATGTCCTTTGGCAGGAAGAAGAATTTTCTTTCCTTCGACATTCTTATAGGCACCTTTTTGATATTCTGAAGCTGATCCATAGTATTCTTTGAATTGTTTACCATCGACTTCAACTGTTTTACCAGGACTTTCGATATGACCTGCAAATAGTGAGCCAATCATAACCATACTAGCACCAAAGCGGATTGACTTGGCAATATCTCCGTGTGTACGGATACCACCATCGGCAATAATCGGTTTACGAGCAGCTTTAGCACACCAGCGAAGAGCTGCTAACTGCCAACCACCAGTACCAAAACCAGTTTTGACTTTAGTGATACATACTTTACCTGGACCGATTCCGACCTTAGTAGCATCTGCACCAGCATTTTCAAGTTCACGCACAGCTTCTGGAGTACCAACGTTACCAGCGATGACAAAGGTATCTGGCAATTCTTTTTTGATGTGCTGAATCATTGAAATCACACTGTCGGCATGTCCATGAGCGATATCAATAGTGATATACTCTGGCGCATCTTCCTTTAATTGACTAACAAAATCATACTCGTAATCTTTAACACCAACAGAGATAGAAGCAATTAACCCTTTCTCATGCATGCGTTTCACGAAAGGGATGCGACCAGCTTCATCGAATCGATGCATGATATAGAAATAACCACCTTTTGCAAGCTGTTCTGCAACGTCTTCATCTAAGATTGTTTGCATATTTGAAGGAACAACTGGTAACTTAAAGGTGTGCTTCCCAAGTGTCACTTGTGTGTCAGCTTCTGCACGACTTTTAAGGACACATTTGTTAGGGATTAGCTGAATATCTTCATAGTCAAAGATCGGAAATTCGTTTAACATTTCGATGTCTCGTTTCTTTTATAATGACCTACCTATGCTTTCGCATCGCTACGTCTTTTCCGACGTTTCCTCTAACGATTATAAACTAAGGTAAAGTTTTTGTCAATTATTTTGAAACCTAAAATTTATAACGTTCGGATTTTGCTTATAATTTAATAAAAAATAGAGAGTCTATGAACTCTCTATTATCTGTTTTATCTTAATAATACTCACCTTGACGATAATCCCATGAGTTAAAGGTATCTGATAGATGCATCATTATTTTATCAATATCAAGCCCTTTACGAATCACAACGGGTGCTGGTGAAGTTGAGCGTGCTCCACCTTGTTCTGGAATGAGTTTGCCGTCTTTATCTACCATAGATACCATCACACCTTGCTCGTAGCGAGTTTCAACTGTTTTGTCTGGTTGGATAGAAGCAACGTAATCGTCTGCTTCAATGACAAGGTCCACTGCACCTTCGATACGTTCACCGATTCCTTCAACCTTACCTCGGTTTCCTTTTCCAGAAGGGTTTGCAGATGAAGCATATACCATTTTGCCTTCTTCCCAAAGTTTAGCTGCCAATTGTTCACCAGCTTTACCAAACTTGATAACAAAACAGCTAGTACCACGCACGTCAGTCATAAGTTCTTCACGTCCATCACCATACGCTTTGAGTTTTTCAAATGCTTCTGGTTTCCATGGAAGGATACAACCGAGAAGAATGTCTTCGTCCCAATGTTTTTGGTAGAAGGCTTCAATTTCTGGGTTGAGTTGTGCTAAAGCACGAAGCTCATCCATGCTACCACATAGGACTACACCTGGTTTATTACGATTACGTTCTTTGGCTTCAAACTTGCGCTCAAGTCCTGCCTTGTCGCTAGTCATGATAATGTAACCAACTTTTGTAGGGCAAACGATACATCCGCCCTCACCTTTTAAAATCTCATAGCCTTCTTGTGAAAGTGTTCCGTTCCATTGAATGTGTTTTGTCATAGTTCTATTTCCTTTTCTATTTTTTATTCTTGCCAGTAGGCTGGTCGTTGTTTTTCATAAGCAGCAATCAAGTCTTCATACTGCAAAGTAATACCGATATCATCTAAACCATTTAAGAGCTTGTGTTTCCACTCACTATCAATTTCGAAAGTGAATTCTCCAACTGGTGTGATGATTGTTTGTTGTTCCAAGTCCACAGTTACCTGGTCGATCGGTTTAAGTTGGGCTAGCTTTTCTCTAACTTCCCTAGGTTGAATAATAGGCAACATACCATTATTGAGTTCATTATTGTAATGAATATCCCCAAAAGATCCTGCAATTACGACCTTAAAACCATAATCTGCTAGTGCCCACGCGGCGTGTTCCCTCGAAGAACCAGCCCCAAAATTATCCCCTGTGATGAGAATACTAGCTTTGCGATATTCAGGTCGGTTAAAAACAAAGTCTGGATCCTCAGTATACTGTTCATCAACATAACGCCAAGCATACATGAGGTATTTTCCAAAACCTTTCTTATCAATCAACTTGAGAAACTGCTTGGGAAGGATTTGGTCGGTATCGATATTATCATTCATAAGAGGAACTGTTGTTCCTGTATAAACTGTAAATTTTTCCATATCCTCTCCTTACTGGGCCTCTGGCATTTGCCGAACGTCCACAAAATGTCCTGCGATAGCTGCCGCAGCTGCCATTGCTGGACTACAAAGATGAGTCTTCGCTCCAAATCCCTGTCTATCTTCAAAGTTACGATTGCTAGTTGAGGCGCAGTGGACACCATCTGGTACCTTGTCAGGATTCATCCCTAGACACATAGAGCAACCTGGGTCTCGCCACTCAAAGCCAGCATCTAAGAAAACCTTATCCAAGCCCAACTTCTCAGCAGCTCGCTTGACTGGTCGAGAACCGGGTACCACGATAGCCGTCAAATTTGGAGCGATCTTCTTCCCTTCTACAAACCGAGCCGCCAGTTGCAAATCACTAAGTCTAGCATTGGTACAAGAACCGATAAAGACATAGCCTAGTTGGATATCTGCTGGCTTTTGACCTGGTTGTAAATCCATGTAATGATAAGCACGTTCATCATTCATATCCTTTATTTCTGGGAATCTACTATCAAAGTCAACGCCCATTGCGGGATTAGTTCCCCAAGTCACCATAGGTGCTAATTCAGAAACATCCATACGAATCACCTTGTCATAAACAGCATCGTCGTCGCTAACAAGCCTTTTCCAATCAGCAACTGCTGAATCAAAATCCTTTGGAACACACTCACGTCCCTCAAGATAGTCATAGGTAGTCTGATCTGGATTCATGATTCCCATCTTGGATCCAAACTCGATGGACATATTACAGATGGTCATTCGCTCTTCCATACTAAGTGCATCAATGGCCTGACCACGATACTCAACCACGTAGCCAACACCACAAGCAACACCGTACTTGGCAATCAAGGCTAGGATGAAATCTTTGGAATAAACTCCCTTTTGAGGAACTCCAGTGAATTCCACCAACATCTTCTTGGGTTTAACCTGCCAAATGGTTTGAGTAGCAAATACATGCTCGACCTCACTGGTCCCAATTCCGAAAGCAATCGCACCAAAAGCTCCATGGGTCGCCGTATGACTATCTCCACAGACGATAAGTTTTCCTGGTTGTGTTCGTCCTGTTTCTGGACCAACCATATGAACGATACCTTGTTTTTCAGAACCGTGGGCCGCATGTTCAATCCCGAATTCCTCAACATTTTCAGCTAACTTATCAATCTGTGCTTTAGAGATTACATCTCGAATATCGTAGATATTTACTGTCGGTACATTGTGGTCAAAAGTGCCAAATGTTAAATCCGGTCTTCTCAATCTACGCCCTGCATCTCGTAATCCTTGAAAAGCTTGAGGACTGGTCACTTCATGGATGTAGTGCTGATCCACATACATGAGTTGCGGTTGTCCCTCTTCTCCTGTGATTACATGGAGGTCCCATAATTTATCAAAAATCGATTTTCCTGCCATTCATTACCTCCATATCAAATACAAAGTTACTAGTGTAGTCACTATTCCTAGGAACCAAACCGTTTTAAAATACCATTTTCTAGTCTTGTGGTGAAAGGTAACACCTGCCAACCAAGCACCAAAACCACCACATAAGAATGCAAATGATAATAAATATTTTTCTGGGATTCGCCAAGCACCTCTTTTAGCTTTGGATTTGTCAATGCCGTAGATGACAAAAATCAAAAAGTTCCAAATTAAGAGAGCAAAAGTAATTCCTTCGTTTAGTTTCATAGTCTTGCAATGATGGCTTCTGTCATTTCTCTAGTCGAAGCCTGTCCTCCTATATCTCTTGTTAAAATGCCAGCAGCTAAAGTTTCTTCTACAGCATGTTCGATACGCTGCGCATCCTCATATCGTCCAAAACTATCTCGCAACATCATTGCAACAGATAAAATCATGGAAATCGGATTTGCAATTCCTAGACCTGCGATATCAGGTGCTGAACCATGAATCGGTTCATAAAGGCACGGTCCATTTTCAGAGTGACTAGCCGATGGCATGATTCCAAGTGTACCAGATAGGACACTTGACTCATCTGAGAGAATATCTCCGAAAAGATTTTCTGTCACGATAACATCGAACTTGGCGGGATTAGTAATCATGAGCATGGCAGCTGAGTCTACTAGCTGGTGCTCCAAGGTTACATCCGGAAAATCTTTTGTAACTTCCTCAGCAACTCTTCGCCAGAGTTTTGAAGTTGCTAACACATTTTGCTTATCGATACTTGTAACGACTTTTCTCCGACTCCTTGCGATTTCAAAAGCCTTACGTATAATCCGCTCTACTTCCTCATAGCTATAGTCGTTGATATCACGCGCTTTGCGCTCTTCCAGGATATGATCACCAAAGTAAATCCCACCTGTCAGCTCACGCACTACTACAAAGTCAACACCAGTTATTCGTTCTGGCTTCAGAGGTGATAAGTGCTTGAGACTATCAAAGATTTTTACCGGACGAATATTAGCATAGAGATTGAGTTCCTTACGAAGAGCCAGCAAGCCTTGTTCAGGTCGAACTGCGGCATTATCATACTGAGGACTACCTATAGCTGCTAGGAGAATAGCGTCCGCTTCTCTACATGCCTTGAGTGTTTCATCTGGTAAGGGATGTCTTGTAGCATCAATACCTGCACCTCCAAATGGTCGTCTGTCTATCTCAAAGTCAAATCCTGTTTTTTCGGCTATCGATGCAAGAACTTCTAAACCAGCTTTCATAATTTCTGGTCCAATTCCGTCGCCTGCTAGGGCAACTATTTTCTTTGTCATAGAATTCTCCTTTAAACACTAGGCATGTCACGGTAGGAAAGATTTGGGCCGATCTCGCCAGTATTCTCTTTTTGTACAAAGGTATTGGCATTGATATAAGCAATAGCTGATGCTTTCAACACATCAAAATCAAGACCTGCTGCGTTAAAGATAGTTTCAGTATCTCTGTTTTCAACAGTAACTAAGACACGTGCCTGAGCATCAATCCCGTCTGTGACTGCATCAATTGTGTAAGATACCAAGCGAACAGATTGATTAAAGAATTTGTCGATAGCGTTAAAGATAGCCTCTACCGAACCTTGTCCTGATGCATTAAATTCAACCTTTTCACCATCCAAATTAGCCAAGCTAACAGTCGCTTCAATATCATTTTCCGCATGAGTTTGGAGTTGTAGATCATCGAAGTGGAACCCTTCTGGATTTTCAACCATGGTACCAGCTACTAGAGCTCGAATATCAGCGTCAGTGACTTCTTGCTTCTTATCAGCCAAAGCCTTGAACTTAGCAAAAAGTGGTTTGATGTCTTCGTCTGAAAAATCTAGTGCCAAATCTCTTAGTTTCTCAACAAAAGCATGTCGACCAGATAATTTCCCAAGTGGGAGACTATTACTCTTAACACCTACCAGTTCAGGTGTGATGATTTCATAAGTAAGAGGATTTTTAAGAACGCCATCTTGGTGAATTCCTGATTCGTGAGAGAAGGCATTTCCTCCGACAACTGCCTTATTTTTTGGAACTGGAATTCCTGAGAAGCGAGAAACCATTTCGGATGTATTAATCGTTTCGTTTAGGACGATACTTGTCTCTGCTTGGTAGTAATCTTGGCGAATGTTGATAGCCACTGCTATTTCTTCTAAAGCAGCATTCCCAGCTCTTTCTCCGATTCCGTTAATGGTTCCTTCAACACGTCCTGCCCCATTCTTAACAGCTGCAAGGCTATTTGCAACCGCCATTCCAAGGTCATCGTGACAGTGAGGGGAATAGATTATCTGACGGTCCGTTTGTACATTGTCAATCAAATATTTAAAGATACTTCCATATTCCTCTGGAGTAGTAAAACCTACTGTGTCAGGAATATTGATATAGGTTGCGCCTGCGTCTACCGCTGTCTGAACGACTTGTAGGAGAAAATCGAGCTCAGTTCTTGTCGCATCCTCTGGAGAGAATTCTACTATTTCAAACTTGCTCCTTGCATAGGAAACATGCTCTTTAATAGCTTCCAATATCTCCTCTTTACTCTTATTCAACTTAAATTCACGATGAATAGGACTTGTTGCAATAAAGACATGGATTTGTGGATACTTAGCATCCTTAAGAGCTTCATAACAAGCATCAATATCAGATTTAACAGAACGAGCTAATCCTGTCACTGATGTTTTTTTCATGGCTTTAGCGATTTCTTGAACAGCTGTGAATGAATCTGGACTAGCTGCTGGAAAACCAGCTTCGATGGCTGAAATACCCCATTTTTCAAGCTGTCTAGCTATAGCAACCTTTTCTTTAATTGAAAAATTGACACCCGGCGTCTGCTCACCATCTCGGAGACTGGTATCTAAAAACTCAACTACACGCATGAGAATTCTCCCTTCACATTTTCGATATAGAAAAAACATCTCGCTCGGAGTTCCAAGCGAGATGTTGATTTACTCCCGCTTGGTAAGCCAAACAGGACTAATGCTTTTGCACTAGTCCGAGTATCTCAACAACAAAGCAAATTGATTAAACTTAGCTGTCTTCATGTTTGGCTTTCTCCTTTGTTTGATGTCTTGTTTAGTATTCTAGCATAGGAAAAATCACTTGTCAAGAAAAAATCCAATATTTTCTGAAAATTTCTTCAATAAAGAATATTTTGCCTATTGAAAGTATTTGAA
Source organism: uncultured Streptococcus sp. (assembly GCA_963548045.1). Classification (GTDB taxonomy): domain Bacteria; phylum Bacillota; class Bacilli; order Lactobacillales; family Streptococcaceae; genus Streptococcus. The sequence continues at coordinate 27,697 of CAUUTJ010000003.1, read as the reverse complement.
AACTCAAATATGTTCCTTCATTTCTTAGAGGTTAAAAACCAGCTTCTCTCAAATAATTCAAGCACCTTTTCGTCAGTTAGAGTGTCATCGAGTGGAAGACTTATCCAATAGCGTTTATTCATATGAAAGGCAGAGTAAATGCCTTTTTCTACTAATAAATCAGCTACCTGATCATGCTTAAGATTAACGACTTCTACTTGTCCTTCCCGTGAATCATCTAGTTTTTCCCAGGAGATCTTCATTAATACTGCGTACCACTTCTGATTGTCATCATGACGTAAAACTGCCGTATCAGGCGATTTCTCCCATAAGTATTCTAATTGATTTTCATACTTTGCTTGGACTAGAGTCATAATTCTCTTTGTCTGTGGGCAAAGAAATTCCTGCACCTCAAAACAGGCCTTTCGAATATCATAAAGAACTTCTAAACAAGCTTCACGAACAGTTCCAACAAAAGTACCTCTCATACTTTCCATATGAACTTGAGGATAAAGGTCGCCAGTTTCTTGGTCATAAACTTGAAAACTTAAGTCTCCATCCTTAACTGTAAGCATCATGAGAAAATCTCCCTGCAAGATAGTCGAACTATAGCTCCATACACCTTGATTTTCTACAAATCCATACTCTTTAGCCTTTTTACTATTAAACTGATAGGCTTTAAAAATTTCAAACATAAGCGAAAACTGCTACCAAAAGCTAGCAGTTCCTTTCTATTTTTTAAAAGACAACCTTTGTTCCATGTAATTGTGTCACACCTAGTTGGTCGATAAAGGTTTGACGGTTGTCCATGTCAATCCCTCCACCCGGTAGAATTTCAATTTTACCTGCAGCATGTTCGAGAATTCTACGATAGTGCTCAAAACGTTTCTCGAGTGAATCACCAGATACACCAGCACGAGTCAGGATGCGTGTCACTCCAGCTTGACTAAGCCAATCAATAGCTTCCAACTGATCTTCATCGCTTAATTCATCAAAAGCCATATGGAAAACAATTTCCATGCCTTTAGAGGCAGCAATCAATTTTTCAAGGTTGAATTTATCCAGCTTCTTATCCGCTGTCAATGCACCAAATACAACCCCTTGGCTCCCTGCCTGAGCAGTTACACGAATGTCTTCAAGCATAATGGCAATTTCTAGGTCATTGTAAACAAAATCACCACCACGTGGACGAATCATAGTCATGATAGTCGTATCATAGTCAGATGCTAGTTCAACAGCTGCCTTAGTTACTCCATAACTCGGTGTCGTTCCACCAACAGCAAGATTGTCACAGAGCTCAATACGGCGAGCTCCTGCCTGCATAGCTTTTTCAAGCAAGGTTACATTTTCAGCACAAAATTCGTATATCATTTGATTCTCCTTGATGATTCATTTGATATTATTATATCATATTATTTTAAGTATCCTCTACTTTTTATCAAGGAAAAACGCTACTTATTAAAGCTATTCCTTATCTGGAATCACTTTAAAGAGATAATAGGTTATAAATATTGTTAAACATCCTAAAGCAATTTTCACTGGTAAAAGCGGAGCGAAATAAATCGAAATTCCCATCAAGATATAAATCGAAACAATGATTTTTTTCTTGCGTTCACGCGCAATAGACTTGGTTTCTCTAAAGTCAGCCACATAGGTTTGATAAAGTTTGGTATGATAGAGCCAATCTTCAAAACGCTTAGAAGATTTAGAAAAACAGGCAATTGATAATAAGAGGAAGGGAGTTGTTGGTAATAGCGGTAAGACTACACCAACGATAGCCAAAGCTAATGAAATAAAGCCAATACTGAGATAAATGATACGCATGTCTGCTCCTAGTTAAGAATAATCTTCTTCTAGTTTCGCATAAAAAGATGAAATCTGTCAAGTTTAAATTAGAAAAAGAGCTGAAGTATCTACTTCAGCCCTCTCACTATTATTTAATCTTTTCTTCTTCGTAGTCACCATTGCTACATACAATTTGTTTGCCGCCACCACGGATTTTCTTCTCCATGAGGAAGTGGCCACACTTAGGACAATCACGTCCAACCGGTTTATCCCAAGAAGTAAAGTCACATTCTGGATAACGATTGCATCCATAGAATATACGATTACGTTTAGTTTTGCGTTCGATGATTTGCCCTTGATGGCAGCTTGGACAGGTAACACCTACTTCTTTGACAATGGCCTGTGTGTGTCGACAATCTGGGAAATTACTACATGCGTAAAACTTACCAAAGCGCCCAATCTTAATCACCATCGGACTACCACAGACTTCACAGTCAAATCCAGCTGGTTCATCCTTGATTTGAATTTTTTCCATCTCTGCTTCAGCTTTTGCAACCTCTTTAGAGAATGGTTTATAAAACTCATCAATGACTCTTTGCCATTGTTCTTTTCCGACTTCGACATCATCTAGCTTGCCTTCCATTTCAGCAGTAAATTTCACATTAACAATGTCAGGGAAGTATTCAACAATCAGCTTGTTAACAACTTGACCTAGATCAGTTGGTTCAAAGCGTTTAGACGCAAGTCTTACATAGTAGCGTTTTTGGATTGTTTCAATGGTTGGAGCATAGGTAGATGGACGTCCAACTCCGTTTTCTTCCAAGGTTTTAATCAAAGTAGCCTCAGAATATCGTGCCGGTGGTTGTGTGAAATGTTGTTCAGGTTTGCTATTGACCTGTTTCACTACATCTCCTACTTTCATATCAGGTAGCATCTTATTCTTATCAGAATCATTATAAATGGCCAAATAACCATCAAACTTAACTTGACTACCATTAGCAGCAAATTGAACCCCATTTTGCGAAAGCTTAACAGCCATGGTATCAAAGATAGCACCAGTCATCTGACTAGCCACAAAGCGGTTCCAGATGAGGGTATATAGTTTAAGCTGGTCTTTATCCAAATACTTAGCAATTTTTTCAGGTGTATTGAAAACACTTGAAGGACGGATAGCTTCGTGGGCATCCTGAGCACCAGAAGCATTTTTCACCCGACTACCATGCTTAGAATAGTTACTACCAAAACGTTCATTGATGTAGCTTGCTGCTTCATTCTGGGCAACCGGACTGATACGAGTAGAATCCGTACGCATATAGGTAATCAAACCTTGAACACCTGTACCAATATTGATACCTTCATAGAGTTGTTGGGCGACCATCATGGTTTTGCGTGTACGGAAGTTAATCTTGTTTGCAGCATCCATCTGCATAGAAGACGTCGTATAAGGTAGAGGAGCATTCCGCTTTCTCTCCTTTTTATCTACTTGATCAACTGTAAATTCCTTGCTTTTCAAATGAGATAAAACTTCTTTGACTTCATCATTAGTAGTCAATTTCATCTTCTTGCCATTCATACCATAGAAAGAAGCTTGGAACTGCTTGGTTCCTTTTTTAAAGGTACCATCAATAGTCCAATATTCTTCAGGTTGGAAGGCGTTGATTTCATTTTCGCGATCAATGATTAATTTAAGCGCAACAGACTGAACACGTCCTGCCGATAAGCCTTTTTTAACTTTTTTCCAAAGAATTGGTGAAATTGAATACCCCACTAAACGGTCCAAAACACGACGGGCTTGTTGGGCATCGACCAAATCCATATTGATTTTACGAGGTTCTTTAAAGGCATTTTTAACTGCATCCTTGGTAATCTCGTTGAAAACAACACGGTTGGTATCATTCTCATCAAGATTTAAAATATGAGCCAAATGCCAAGAAATAGCTTCTCCTTCACGGTCCGGGTCACTTGCAAGAAAGACTTTATTGGCTTTCTTTGCTTCTTTTTTCAAATCATTGATAAGAGGACCTTTACCTCGAATATTGATATATTGTGGTTCGTAATTATTTTCAACGTCAACTGACATACTTGACTTTTTCAAATCACGAATATGACCGACGCTAGCTAAAACCTTATAATTACGTCCTAGATATTTTTCAATCGTTTTCGCCTTAGCAGGTGACTCTACGATTACAAGATTCTTTTTACTTGTTGATTTTTTCTTTTTGGTTGCCGTTACCACAGTATCACACCTTCTCAAAGTAATTAAACTTTATAAAGTGTAAACCATTTTTAAAAACCTGTCAAGACATAACACCCATATAGTAGAAGAAAGTTTGCTAAATGAAATGATTCTATAACTAAAACTCAAACTCAGCGAGAATATCCTGACCACATGTTGCTAGTTTTGCTCCTTCTTGGATCAAATGATGACAGCCGTCCGAGCGTCCATCTAAAATGGATCCTGGAATTGCAAAGACATCTCTACCTTCCTCCATCGCACGCTCACAAGTAATCAAACTACCAGATCTCATTTTAGCTTCAGCAACGATAACTCCTCGACACAATCCTGCAATAATACGATTTCTGGCAGGAAAATGAAATTTCAAGGGTTCTTCTCCTGGACCGTACTCACTTAGTATTAAATGATTGTCTCCAATATATTCTTGAAGGCGCTTATTTGAACGAGGATAATAGACATCCAAGCCTGTCCCTATTACTGCAATTGTTCTGCCTCCAGTTTGGAGGATAGACATGTGGGCCGCTGTATCGATTCCTCTAGCAAGACCGCTTACCACAACTAATTCATTCTCCAGTTCTTCTATGACTCTTCGAACTGACTTGGTTCCGGTTTGACTACAAGAGCGACTACCTACAACTGCAATCTTTGGTAATTTTAAGAGATTTAAGTCTCCTTTGTAAAAAAGCAAGACAGGAGCATCATAAATTTCACTAAGCGAAATGGGATAAACATCATCGAGAATCGAAAACGACGGGAACTTTGCAAAATCTTTTTGTAGACGTTCCATGCTTTCAAGGCTCATTTTATGATACCGTTCCATAAAAACTACTGGATTGCGACACTCTGAGGCTTCTGCTATAGTCTCTAAACTCAATTCCTGATCATAAATTTCTCCATATTGAAGAACTTTTAGTACTTGCTGATTACTTAATCCTGCTTGCTTTAACTTGTAAATTTCAAAATTATCAATCTTAATTTTCATGATCGACTCCTTTTTCTCTCTCTATTTAACTATTCGTAGAAAAAGAAAAAAACTTCCCAACAATTTTACTTGTTTAGGAAGTTTCAATTTTCTGCATATCTTAGTAATCAGGGCGAAGGACACCTGTGACAGTTGCCTTGGTAGCTTCGTAGTCCCCATCAATCACTACCTTGATAATGCGTTTTGCATCCTCTTCAGGCGTAGGAACCAACGGCAATCGAGTCGGACCAACTTCAAATCCCATATAATTGAGTACTGCCTTGACAGGCGCAGGACTTGGATAAGAGAAAAGAGCATTGACTTTAGGAATAAATTTACGTTGAATCGCTGCTGCCTTCTTCATATCACTCTCTTCAATCGCAGTGAACATTTCATGCATTTCATCACCATTCGTATGAGAAGCAACAGAAATTACACCGTCAGCACCAAGATTCATAGCATGGAAAGCATCCCCATCTTCACCAGTGTATACCAAAAAGTCTTCAGGCTTATGCTCAATCAAGTAGGCCATATTGGCAAGACTAGTACATTCTTTGACACCGATAATATTTGGATGTTCCGCCAAGCGAAGTAAAGTATCTGGAGTCATTTCGACAACTACACGACCTGGGATGTTATAGATAATAATTGGCAAATCTGATGCGTCTGCAATGGCTTTAAAGTGTTGGTACATACCTTCTTGAGATGGTTTATTGTAGTAAGGTACAATCGCTAGACCGGCTGCAAAACCACCAAACTCCGCTACTTCTTTAACGAACTCGATCGAGTCGCGAGTATCGTTAGTACCAACACCCGCAATTAAAGGAACACGGCCGTTAACAACCTTTTGTACAGCCGCGAACAACTGCAACTCTTCATCGTGGGTTAGGGTTGGACTCTCAGCAGTCGTACCTGCTAAGAGAATTCCATCTGTATGATGTGCCAATAAGTGTTCAATTAAATTTGGAATCGCATCGAAATTGATAGAGCCATCTTCATGAAAAGGAGTAATAAAAGCTGTAATAATTTTACAATCTTTTAAATCTTGATAAGACATACAATAATTCCTCTCTATTTTAAAGAAGGAGTTCAAACGAACTCCAACATGTTATTTCAATTCAAATTTTAATTCAGCTGTTGGGCGAACCAAACCACGTTCGTGAAGTGTTTCTGCGATTTGGACTGAATTCCAAGCGGCACCTTTAAGGAGGTTATCAGAAACTACCCACATATGGATTCCTTTTTCTGCATCCAGGTCTTTGCGGATACGTCCAACGAAGGTATCACGTGAACCTACCGCATTAACTGCTTGAGGATAGATTTGGTGAGCAACATCGTCTTCAAGGACGGCACCTGGGAATTCTGCAATAGCAGCTTTTACTTCTTCGATTGGTGCTACTTCTTTTGTTTCAATGTAGACTGACTCTGAGTGAGCTGACAAGACTGGAATCCGAACACAAGTTGCTGAAACAGCGATGCTATCGTCTTCCATGATTTTCTTAGTTTCGTTTGTCATCTTCATTTCTTCGTATGTGTAGTCATTATCTGTGAAAACATCAATTTGTGGAAGAGCGTTGAAGGCGATTGGATAGTGTTTCTTATCTCCACCTGAAGGCAAGATTTCTGCTTTTACATCACGTGGATTAACTCCATCATTCAAGACTTCACGAAGCTCACGTTGAGTTTCAAGAATTGCTCCCATACCAGCACCTGAAACTGCTTGATAAGTTGATACGATGATACGGTCCAAGCCCCATTTTTGACGAACTGGCTCAAGAGCAACCATCATTTGAATCGTTGAACAGTTAGGACAAGAGATAATCCCGTTGTGAGCATCAAGAGCGTGGGCGTTTACTTCAGGCACTACCAAAGGTACATCAGGATTTTGACGGAAGTAAGAAGTGTTATCTACAACGACTGCACCTGCTTTAACAGCATAAGGTGCGTATTTTGCAGAAGTTGATCCACCAGCTGAGAAGAGAGCAATATCAACCCCTTCAAAAGCATCTTCTGTTGTTTCTTCAATCGTCACATCTTGACCTTTAAATTGCAAGACCTTTCCTGCAGAACGTGCAGACGCAAGGTAACGAATCTTATCGATCGGAAGAGTTGATTCTTCCAACATTTTGATCATTTGAGCACCAACGGCACCTGTAGCACCGACAACAGCAACTGTGTATCCCATAACAAACCTCTTTTGGAATTTTCTAAAAATTTCTATAATAGAAACATTATACTACTTTTTGGAGAAATTGAAAAGTCTTTACCTAATCTATTTTCTGAAATCTACAAGAAAAAAGACTCGCTATCTCTAGCGAACCTTTCTACTATTCATAAAATTGTTTATATGGTTTATTAAAAGCATCTAAAATATTTGATGGAGTATCTGAATAAGATTTTGTCTCAATCCAAATTCCTTTAACAATAATTCTTTCAGCTGCATTAGCATCTTCACAGGTCACTAGGGTGATTTCATTAATCCCCTCACGATCCTCAATTAAATCTACTCGGTCAGGAGTAACAATTTTAACTTCATCTATCTCATACGTATAGACTTTTTCTTTATCTGTTAGATAAATTTTCATCCCTTTCTCAGCTCGAGCTAGAGGTGAAAATAATTTCTTGTCTGCATTATTACCAGTAAATATACGGTGACTAGCTAGAGAATAGTTTCCTTCTCCCATTACTTGATTAGCTTTCATTGTACCAGCACCATAAAAAAGGTTGACGTTATCGAGTCCCTTAAATATTGGTAGATTCATTTCAAGTTCTGGAATAGCAATTCCTCCAATAACCGGGAGTTGCTGAGAATTCCATTGAGCTGAAAGCACTGCCTCTGACGAAAGTGCTTTGACAGAGTTAAAGTCAAAATTTCCTTCTGTTTCTTGATTCTTCTCAATATTTTCCTTCGTTACTTGACTAACCTGATATTTATTAGTATTTAAAATCATAAAAATATCACGTATCTTCGAATTAAAAATCAAGGCTAGAGACAAAAGGATTAGAAAGCCAGCCAAAATATTAATCAGCAGATTCTTACGCTTATTCTTTTTACTTTTAGTTCTTTTTCGAGACATTATTCTTCACTTTCTGTTTCGTTTTCTGCCTCAACTTCTTCCTTCTCTGCTGCTGCAACTGTTGTAAAAGTTACAATCTTAGCATTTTCATCTAGACGCATTACTTTTACTCCCATAGTAGAGCGTCCAGTTTGTGAAATATTGGCAACATTTGTTCGAATCATAACACCAGTGTCTGTGATGACCATCAAGTCTTCGTCACCTTTTACTGTGAGTAGGCCGGCAAGTTGACCGTTTTTATCAGTAATATTAGCGGTTTTCATACCTTTACCAGCACGACCTTTAGTTGGATATTCAGTAGCAACTGTACGCTTACCGTATCCTTTCTCAGTAATGATAAGAACTTCGTCCTGGTCAGTTATCACTCGTGCACCAACTACTGCATCACCTTCACGAAGGTTTACCCCTTTAACACCTGTGGCGCTACGGCTCATACTACGTACTGAAGATTGATTGAATCGAACTGCATAGCCTAATTTAGTACCGATAATGATGTCAGTATCTTCTTGAGTAAGGAGAACATTAATCAATTCATCCTCATCTTTCAAATTCAAGGCTTTGAGACCATTTTGGCGAATATTTGCAAATTCTTTGACGCTGGTTCTTTTAACGATACCTGCTCGAGTTGTAAAGAAGAGGTAAGCATCGTCACTACGTTCTGATTCTACGTTGATGATGGTTTGGATACTCTCACCTTCATCCAATTTCAAGAGGTTTACGACAGGTAGACCTTTGGCTGTACGGCCATATTCAGGAATTTCATACCCTTTAAGTCGATAAACTCGTCCTTTGTTGGTAAAGAAGAGTAAGTGATCGTGGGTGCTAGTGGAAACAAGCTCACGAACAAAATCATCATCCTTAACACCAGTACCTTGAACACCACGTCCACCACGTCTTTGAGCTGTAAACTCGTCCTGGTCTAAACGTTTGATGTAGCCTTTATTGGATAGAGTAATGAGAACATCAGACTCTTCAATCAAATCTTCGTCTTCAAGCGTCAAGACTTCACCAACCATCAATTCAGTACGACGTTTATCATTAAACTTACGTTTGACTTCATCTAGTTCTTCTTTGATGATTTGTGCAACGCGTTCTGGTTTTGCAAGAATATCAGCTAAATCAGCAATCAAAGCAATCAGGTCATCATACTCAGATTGAATCTTATCGCGTTCCAAACCAGTCAAGCGACGGAGACGCATGTCAAGAATGGCTTGACTTTGACGTTCAGAAAGCTTGAACTTGCTCATCAATTCTGCTTGGGCCTCTTCATCAGTTTCACTAGCACGGATAATACGAATAACTTCGTCGATGTGGTCTAGTGCAATCAGCAAACCTTCCAAGATATGAGCACGTGCTTCAGCTTTTTCTTTATCAAATTGAGTGCGTCGAGTCACCACTTCTTTTTGGTGCTCAATATAAGCATCTAAGATTTGACGAAGAGAGAGAATCTTTGGAACACCATTTTGGATAGCCAACATGTTAAAACCAAAGCTAGTTTGCATCTGAGTCATCTTGAACAAGTTATTCAAAATAACATTAGCAGACGCATCACGCTTCACTTCAATGATGAAACGTACACCTTCTCGGTTTGACTCATCACGTACAGCTGTAATTCCTTCAATACGTTTTTCTTGAACTAAGCGTACAATGTGTTCATGTACTTTAGTCTTGTTAACCATGTATGGAAATTCTGTAACAACGATACGTTCGCGACCTGTTTTCGTTTCTTCGATTTCTGTACGAGAACGAAGAACAATGGAACCTTTCCCTGTTTCATATGCCTTATGAATACCTGATTTCCCCATCACAAGGGCACCAGTTGGGAAGTCTGGACCAGGAAGAACTTCCATCAATTCTTTGGTTGTAACTTCTGGATTATCCATCACCAACTTAACAGCATCGATGGTTTCACCCAAGTTATGTGGCGGAATATTAGTCGCCATACCGACAGCGATACCCGTAGCTCCATTGACCAAGAGATTTGGGAAACGAGCTGGCAAAACTAAAGGTTCGCGTTCATTGGCATCGTAGTTGTCTACAAAATCAACGGTATTTTTATTGATATCGCGAAGCATTTCAAGAGCAATTTTACTCATACGGGCTTCGGTATAACGTTGGGCAGCTGCCCCATCGCCATCCATGGAACCAAAGTTCCCATGCCCATCTACAAGCATATAACGGTAGCTCCACCATTGCGCCATACGAACCATAGCTTCGTAGATAGATGAGTCTCCGTGTGGGTGGTATTTACCCATGACATCCCCGGTAATACGAGCAGATTTCTTATGAGGTTTATCTGGAGTAACTCCTAATTCATTCATCCCGTATAAAATACGACGATGAACCGGCTTCAGTCCATCCCGAACATCAGGAAGAGCTCGCGATACGATAACGCTCATAGCGTAGTCGATAAAGCTAGTCTTCATCTCCTTAGTCAGATTGACATTCACTAAATTTTTGTCTTGCATTAAAAAATGCCTCATTTCACTATTAGTAATTAGATATATTATACCATAGTTCGACCTAAATTTCAGCTTTCAGTATATCTAAAACGTTTACATTGACAAGTGGATGTTATATCCGTGACAAAGCTATTTAAAAGTGATAGAATGAAATCAAACAGGGTATTACCCTTAAAAAAACAAAGGAGATGTTTAGACTAATGACAGCAACTAAACAACACAAAAAAGTTATCCTCGTTGGTGACGGTGCCGTAGGTTCATCTTACGCTTTCGCTCTTGTTAACCAAGGAATTGCCCAAGAACTTGGTATCATTGAAATTCCTCAATTACACGAAAAAGCTGTTGGTGACGCTCTTGACCTTAGCCACGCCCTTGCTTTCACTTCACCTAAAAAAATCTATGCAGCTGAATACGCTGACTGTGCGGACGCTGACCTTGTAGTTATCACTGCTGGTGCTCCTCAAAAACCAGGTGAAACTCGTCTTGATCTTGTTGGTAAAAACCTTGCCATTAACAAATCAATCGTAACACAAGTTGTTGAATCAGGATTTAACGGTATCTTCCTTGTAGCTGCTAACCCAGTTGACGTTTTGACATACTCTACATGGAAATTCTCAGGATTCCCTAAAGAACGCGTTATCGGTTCAGGTACTTCACTTGACTCAGCTCGTTTCCGTCAAGCACTTGCTGAAAAATTGGACGTTGATGCTCGTTCAGTGCACGCCTACATCATGGGTGAACACGGGGACTCAGAATTCGCTGTATGGTCACACGCTAACATCGCTGGTGTAAACCTTGAAGAATTCCTTAAAGACACTCAAAACGTTCAAGAAACTGAATTGATCGAATTGTTCGAAGGTGTTCGTGATGCTGCTTACACTATCATCAACAAAAAAGGAGCTACATACTACGGTATCGCAGTTGCCCTTGCTCGTATCACTAAAGCAATCCTTGATGATGAAAATGCAGTACTTCCACTTTCTGTATTCCAAGAAGGTCAATACGGAATCAAAGATGTCTTCATCGGTCAACCAGCTGTTGTTGGAGCACACGGTATTGTACGTCCAGTGAACATTCCATTGAACGATGCTGAACTTCAAAAAATGCAAGCTTCTGCTAAAGAATTGAAAGCTATCATTGATGAAGCTTGGAAAAACCCTGAATTCCAAGAAGCTTCTAAAAACTAATTATATTCAATTTTAAAAAAGAAATGTCTAGACAAAACAGTCTAGACATTTTTTATAACTCTAATCCATTTGAGCAAAAGCTGCTTCCGCGTCTGCATTACTAATCGCACCTAACTGAATCTTAGCAATTTTACCGTTTGAATCAATTAGATATTCTGTTGGGATACTTCGAATCTGATAAGCTTGGAAGGTTGTTCCCTGAGTGTCATACAAGACAGGTATATCCTTATATCCTTGTTCCTCAAACCATTTTGGAAATTGGTCTATTGTTTTTTCACCTTGAAGACCTGGTGCAATCACAGATAATATTTCGAAATCACGATCTTCTTTTGCAGCTAGTTCCATTAGTTCAGGCATACTCTTTTTACAAGGTCCGCACCAAGAAGCCCAAAATTTAAGATAAACTTTTTTACCTTTATAATCAGATAATTTGACTTCTTTTCCATCCATCGATTGGAGGGTGAAATCTGGTGCTTCGACTCCTACAGCCACTTGTTTTACAGTTGCTTGCTGCTGTGTTTGAGTCGTTTGAGTTTCTTGACTTGATTTTTTTTCTTCCTTGCCACAAGCGATCAAAAGAAAGATAGATAAGAAACTAAGTCCAAAATAGATAATTTTTTTCATAGATAACTCCTTTTATCCTAATATTCCAGATAAGATATTTAATTGTCCCAACATTAATAAAATTCCCATAAGGATAATCAGTAAACCACCAATTCTCTTCAATAAGAGGAGGTGAGATTTGATTTTACTAAAATAAGGCATAATAAGACCTGATGCTAAGGCCAATACTAAAAATGGAAGCGCCATTCCGAAAGTATAGATAAGGGTTAATAAGGCCCCCTGAAGAGCTCCATTTCCTCCCGAGGCAGCCAGTGCTAAAACAGAACTTAAAACTGGACCAATACATGGAGTCCAACCAAAGCTAAAGCTGATACCAAGTAAAAAGGCCGACAGATATTTACTAGACTGTTTTTGATTAAATGTTACTGTTTTTTGGAACTCTAATTTACGTAGATGAAGGATTTCCATCTGATGCAACCCCAATATGATAATAATGACTCCCATGACATAACGGAACCAATCAGTATAGAGTAAGTTACCTAGAAATCCTGCTCCAAACCCTAGAATAAAGAAAATCAAAGAGATACCTGCAATAAAACAGAGTGTCCGAATTAATCCTGACCAGGCAACCTCTTTACCTAAAAAACGAAATGTCTTTGACTCCTCTTGATCATCTAATAGAACACCTGCATATACTGGTAGCAGGGGAAAGATACAAGGAGAAAAGAATGATAAAACCCCAGCTAAAAATACAGAGATAAAAAATAAAATACTTTCCAATTAAGAACCTACTTTCATTTAGTTATATTTTATTTTACTATAAAAGAAAACGTTTGTAAGATATCTGCTACGTAAATTTATTTTCAACTTGAAAGAATCAAAAAAAAGGAGCTCAGCTCCTTTTTTTGTTTAATAAGTCCCTTCTTCACCTTGACTGGTCAAGATTACAGGGCCATCTTTGGTAATAACAAACTGATGCTCGTACTGACATGATAGACCGCCGTCAATTGTTTTATGAGCCCATCCTGTTTTCATATCTGTATCGATTTCCCAATCACCTGTATTAATCATTGGTTCAATCGTCAAAACCATACCTTCACGTAGGCGGAGACCACGACCTGCGATACCATAGTTAGGAACCATTGGCTCTTCATGCATAGTTGGACCAACACCATGTCCTACAAGATCGCGAACAACTCCATAGCCACGACTTTCAGCATATTCCTGAATAGCAGCTCCAATATCACCGATACGGTTTCCTACAACAGCCTGTTCAATTCCTTTATACATAGCCTCTCTGGTAACATCCATCAAGTTTTTAACTTCTTCTGACGGTTTACCAACTGCATAGGCCCAACAAGAATCGGCTAATCCACCCGTAAAGTTTTGCGTATATTTCTTAACTTCTTTCACATTATTGAAGTTTAATTTAGAAACATCAAGGTCTGATTTAGCAATCGGTCCTCCAAGAACCATATCAACCTTGAGCAAATCACCTTCTTTTAAAATATAGTGGCGTGGAAAAGCATGAGCTACTTCGTCATTGAGTGAGCAGCATGTTGCATAAGGATAATCCATAATGGCCCCATCAACACCAATTTGTAAAGGAAGGAAATTTTCTTCTTTACAACGACGGCGCACATATTCTTCTACTTCCCACATGTCTACACCTGGTTTGATGATGTCACGCAAACCAATGTGAATACTTGCAAGAAAATCGCCAGCTTTATCCATTGCTTCAATTTCTCTAGCTGATTTTAATGTAATCATGTTCTCTCCTAGATTCTAATTAATTTTTACAGTAACATTTGCTTTTGATACAATTTGATGATTGAGATAAATGTCATAATCAATAATAGCCGATCGTCTCGTATGGTGAATAATTCTAGCTTGAATACGTAGAACATCATCAATCTGAACAGCCTGTAAGAAATAAATCAACATCTGTTCAATGATAAGATTTCGACCACTATTAACGACCAAATCCTGAGTCATATGGGTCAATATTTCTGCAAGAACTCCATTTGCAAGGACACCATTCTTTTCAAGCATAAAGGGTTCAACTGTAATGACAACTTCATCATGATGATAAGATAATTTCTGGCCAATCTGCTCTGAAAATGTTGGTAGAGCTGATACCTGTGAGCGACTCATTTTTTCCATGACATCGCGTCTAGTAATGACACCCAGCAAAGTTTGATTGCTACGAACAACGGGTACCATTTCAAAGTCTTCAGCAATCATTCTCTGGCTAACGTTAGCGACATTCGTTGCTAAACCTGTCATGTAGACTGTTCTAGTCATGACCTTATCAATGGTCGTTCCAGGTGATTTATCCCCAGCGTCACGCATGGTAACTACCCCAACGACAACCTGGTGTTGATTGATGACAGGGAAACGACTAGTCCTATTCTTTCGAACCAAGTCTAAATAATCCTTTACGGTATCTGTTTCCTGTAAAAAACCATATTCATGACTAGTACGATAAATCTTTTCAACTGTTAAAATATCCGTCTTAATCTGAACATTTGAAAGAGCGCGGTTAATCATCGTCGCAATTGTAAATGTATCATGCTTGCTTCGTAATACTGGAATATTCTTCTTATCAGCTGCGTTCAAAACATCTTTATGAACTTCAAATCCACCTGTTACCAAGACAGCATTTTCGTTTTCTAGTGCCAACAATTGGATACGTGTTCGGTCACCGACAATGACTAATCCACCATCATGAAGGTATGAAAGTATATTTTTCTCAGTCATCGCCCCGATGGAAAATTTACTAAATTCTCTATTCAAACCAGCTTGTCCGGCTAAAACTTCTGAACCAGTAACTTCTGCAATTTCTGCAAATGTTAGCTTTTCGATGGCAACTTTTTTAGACTTAACACGAACAGTCCCACTTCGAGGACGTGTTTCAACTAAACCTCTATTTTCAGCCTCTTTGATAGCACGATAAGCCGTACCATCACTAACACCCAGGCGATTGGATATACTTCGAACACTGACCCGTTTTCCAACTGGTAATTCTTCCAAGTAGGCTAATATTTCTTGGTGTTTACTCATTTAGTTCCCCTTTTGTATAGCGAAATTCTAGATAATCTCGCATCTTACGAGTATAGCGATCGCTACCTTTGAAACGACGTGATAAAACAAAGCCTGATTTTTGTGCAACCTTTTGGCTGGCAGTATTTTCCAGATGCGTCACAATCAATAATTGCTTTATGTCGAATTCGGTCATGGATAAATCCCGCAATTTGGTGACTGCTTCAGTCATATACCCCTGAGACCAAAAATCTTTCCTTAAAAAATAGCCAATCTCTGCTTCTTTCCTAATTTCGTCCAGTTTTTCGAACTTAATTGCTCCAATCATTTTTTCTGTTTTTTTATCACAAATGGCCCAAATACCCAAAGGTGATTTCATAAAGTAGTTAGCAAGCGCATATTGACTTTCTTCAATACTAGCTTGCGTAGGAAAAATAAATTGAAGATTTTCAGGGTTTGATGCCAACTCATGAAAGTCATCTACATCTGTAAAAAAGAATGGACGGAAATACAAACGTTCCGTCTCATAAAAAGAAAACATTGCTAATTTTGTCCAGATATTCATTCTTATCCTCAAATTGCTAATCTTCAATCAGCTCAATATCTGCTCCAAGCTTACGTAATTTCTCAATGATATTTGAGTATCCTCGCAAAATAAACTCAACACTTGTAATCTCTGTTCTACCTTCAGCCATTAGACCAGCAATAACCAAAGCTGCACCTGCACGCAAGTCTGTAGCTTTTACGCTTGCACCATGTAAAGGATTCCCACCTTTATAGATAATGTGATCATTAGTAGTTGAAATATCAGCGTTCATTTTTGCTAATTCAAAGACATGGTTAACGCGTTTTTCATATATGGTATCAATCAGTGTCCCACGTCCTTCTGCTTTTAATAGCAATGGTGTAATTGGCTGTTGGAGGTCCGTTGCAAATCCAGGATATGGTGCTGTCTTGATATTAACAGCCTTAAGATTTGTTTGCTCTTCGACGAAGATACTGTCTTCTGAAACAGTCATATGAACACCCATTTCTTCAAGTTTAGCAATAAAGGCTTCTAAATGCTCATAGAGTACATTATTGATGCGAATTCCTTGACCAACTGCAGCAGCCATTGAGATATAAGTACCAGCTTCAATACGGTCTGGAATAACTTGATGTCGTGTGCCGTGAAGGGATTCAACACCATCAATAATAATCATATCAGTACCAGCACCACGAATATGACCTCCCATATTATTTAACAAAGTAGCCACATCAATAATTTCAGGCTCCCTAGCAGCATTTTCAATAACTGTACGCCCTTGAGCCTTTACTGCTGCAAGCATTGTATTAATGGTTGCTCCGACACTGACAGTATCCATATAAATACTAGCCCCCTGTAACTTTGAACCATTAGTTGAGAGATTCATATTATCTCCCTCGTATGTTGTCTTTGCTCCCATAGCTTCAAAGGCTTTTAAGTGCAAATCAATCGGACGAGGACCCAAGTCACATCCACCAGGTAAACCAACTGTTGCTTCACCGAAACGTCCAAGAAGACTACCGTAGAAATAATAGGATGCGCGAAGACTATTAATCTTACCATATGGCATTGGTTTATTTTGAACACCACGAGGATCAATTTCTAAAACGTCGTCATAGCACTTAACACTAGCTCCCATGATTTCCATAATTTCAATTAAACTAGCTACGTCTGAGATGTCTGGTACACAGTCCAAGATAACAACATCATCTGACAAAATAATAGCCGGAATCAGAGCTACCACACTATTTTTTGCTCCGCTTATGGTTATCTCACCCTTTAAAGGACGGCCACCGTTAATGACAATTTTTTTCATTAGTTACTATATACTCTTTCACTATTTATTCATAAGGTCTTACCCTATATTATACCATATTTCTTTCTTATTATCTATCAATATAAATGAAATATATTGCTAACCTCTCAAGTAATCTCTACTAGTTTTAGGTTAAATTTTATCAGTTCGTCTATCACTGCTTTTTATTTTAAAAAAAGCTTCCCGAATATCTCGGAAAGCCTTATTTAATGCTACTTTCAGCATCCTCGCCTTTTTGTTTCAAGGCTCAGGATAAAAAGGTTCACTGGACCTTTTTATTTTGCGATTGGGTAAACAGAAACTTGTTTTTTATCGCGACCTTTACGTTCAAAGCGTACTACGCCTTCAACTTTAGCGAACAAAGTATCGTCTCCACCACGTCCAACGTTTACACCTGGATAGATGTGTGTACCACGTTGACGGTAAAGGATTGATCCACCTGTTACAGTTTGTCCATCAGCTGCTTTAGCTCCAAGACGTTTTGCTTGTGAATCACGTCCGTTTGATGTAGAACCTCCACCTTTTTTGTGGGCGAAAAGTTGCAAGTTAGCAAGATTCAATTTCAACATAATTGTTTTCCTCCATGTTAGTTTTCTGTGATAACTCTTGTTTGGACGAACTCTGAAGAGTTCTCCGATAAGTTTGCCATCCCTAAGAAAAATGATTCAAAGAATAGTTGGGTCATTTCTCTTTGATGTGGTGGAATATCTGTCGGGATTGTGACCCGAAGGAAGCCACCTTCTTCTTCGTTTAATTCTAGATCCGGTTCGTAGCCTGCAAATTTCTCAACAGAGTTGACAAAGTTAATGGCTAGAGTCGAAACCGATGCACACACGACATCAAAGCCATATTCACCGCTTCCAGCGTGCCCAGTGATTTCTGCACTCCTCAGCTCGCCATCTTCGGCTCGTTCAAAGACTGCTTGTATCATGTGTTCTCCTAAAAATTAAGCGTTGATAGCGTTGATGACAACTTTAGTGTAAGGTTGACGGTGACCTTGTTTACGGTG
Organism: uncultured Streptococcus sp.; assembly: GCA_963548045.1. GTDB lineage: Bacteria > Bacillota > Bacilli > Lactobacillales > Streptococcaceae > Streptococcus. Next base: position 9,554 of record CAUUTJ010000003.1, on the reverse strand, counting down.
GCTACCTTTTTTAGGTTTGTACTTGTAAGTAACAACTTTCTTTTGTTTTCCTTGTTTTTCAACAGTTCCAACAACAGTAGCTCCTGAAACAAGTGGAGTTCCGACAACAGTGTTTTCACCACCAACAAGAACAACTTCGTTAAATGTAACTTCTTGACCAGCTTCGACGTTCAATTTTTCAACGTAGATTGCTTGACCAACTTCAACTTTAACTTGTTTTCCGCCAGTTTTGATAATTGCGTATGTGCTCATCATGCACCTCCTATGATTTTTATGGGTTTCCCCGTATTTTTGTGAAGACTCGCCTAGCATCGTGGGACGAACCACTTATACTTGAAAATCAAGCAACGATGTTCGTGCGGTTGCACAGGAATGTGCATAGTCAACTTTAAAAGTATAACATGTTTCTAATTTTTTGACAAGTATTTTCACTCAAAATGATACTATTTCTCATTCTTTTTTCGAAAAGAAGATAAAAGCATACTCAGATAAAAAACGCTCATCATGATTGGCAGACCTAATATGGTCTTTTCAGTGAAAAAAATTGTCAAGTAAGCTGAAAAAACTACCCCAAAGACAAAACTACTAAGCAGACTCACAAAGATCAGCCCCTCAAATAAAAACGGAGTGTGTTTGGTCCGCACGTATTCCCCGAAAGCCAACATAGTCCGTTTGATATTTCCTGTCATAAACGCATTGTTATAGGCAATACCAGAAACCTGACCAAAGGCTGTTGTCACAAGTCCCATACAAAAAGCAAGGGGAGGAACAATGTAGATATTGTCAACCGTTAAGGGAACAAAACCTATAATCAAGGACAAAATAGCAAGCGGGAACAGCGATAAGATTGGTTTTTTAACCACGCGTAATTTCTCTTTATAGACAGTCAATAAAAAGACACCCATCATGAAGGAAAGCAAGGTCATGACTTTAGTGCTGGCATCTGACACATTATCTTGAATAAGACCAACAGAAAGGAAAACAACATTCCCAGTTTGTCCTGCCACAAGTGTATTCCCACGAACGATAAATGTATAGGCATCCACATAACCTGCGCAGAAAGTCAAAAAAAGCGCCAATCTTTTTGAATGACGAGAAATTTTTCTCATAGGTAATAATCTCATACTAAACTCCTAGTTTTACTATCTCTATTATACCATTTTTCCATGAAAACTCGAAGCTTCAAAATAAAAGAATTATCTCTCTTAAGCTAGTTGACTCTTTCTATGATATAATGAAATCAATCATTACTGACAGAAAAAGGAGTTTCCATGCTAAAACTAGGTATAATCGGAACTGGCGCAATTAGCCATCATTTTATCGATGCAGTCCATACTAGTGGAGAATTTAAACTAGTTGCAGTCTATTCAAGAAAAATTGAAACTGCAGAAAAGTTTGCTTCTCACTATCAAGATGTTACATTATTTGACCAGTTAGGAGATTTTTTCAAGCATCCTTTTGATGTCGTCTATATTGCTAGTCCAAATTCCCTACACTTTAGTCAGGCTAAAATTGCCTTAGTTGCTGGAAGACATGTCATCCTTGAAAAACCAGCTGTGACTCAGCCAGAAGAATGGCAAGATTTATTGCAAACAGCTCAGAAAAATCAACGTTTTATCTTTGAAGCAGCACGTAACTATCATGAGAATGCTTTTGAACTTGTCAAAGACTTTCTTGCAGATAAACAGGTCTTAGGAGCAGACTTTAACTACGCTAAATACTCTACTAAGATGCCTGAACTCCTTGCTGGCAATACTCCTAACGTTTTCTCAGACCGATTTGCTGGTGGTGCTCTCATGGATTTAGGAATTTATCCTCTCTACGCAGCCATTCGCTTATTTGGGAAGCCAAATCGTGCAACCTATCAAGCTCAGCAACTAGACAACAGTATTGATCTAAACGGAGACGGTATCCTCTCCTATCCTGACTATCAAGTTCATATCAAAGCAGGAAAGAATATCACTTCTAACCTTCCTTGCGAGATATATACGACTGACGGTACCTTGACGCTCAATACAATCGAGCATGTCCAATCAGCTGTTTTTATAGACCATCAAGGAAATGAACTTCAACTTCCTATCCAGCAGGCACCTCACACTATGACAGAGGAAGTCGCTGCTTTTGCAGATATGATTAACCAACCAGACCAGACTCTCTACCAGCAATGGCTTACGGATGCAACAGATGTTCATCAAGTGCTTTATACCATGCGACAAGATGCTGGCATTAGATTTGAGGCAGAAAAATGAAAACCAAACTACCAAACGAATGGCAAAAATTGATTGACCAACTAGGTTTCCAAGAATTCACTCCCATTCAAGAACAACTGTTTAATCCTATTCTAGAAGGAGAATCACTCCTCGGAGTTAGTCCAACCGGAACGGGAAAAACCTTAGCTTACCTACTCCCAAGTCTTTTAAAACTCCAAAAGAAAAAAGCGCAGCAACTGTTGATTTTAGCTCCTAACACTGAACTGGCTGGCCAAATTTTCGATGTCACCAAAACATGGGGCGAAGCTATCGGCTTGACTGCTCAGCTATTCCTTTCAGGTTCAAGCCAGAAACGTCAGATTGAACGTCTCAAAAAAGGACCAGAAATTCTGATTGGAACACCCGGACGTATCTTTGAACTCATCAAATTGAAAAAAATCAAAATGATGAATGTAGATGCTATTATTCTTGATGAATTTGATCAGTTGCTAGACGATTCTCAGATTCATTTTGTCGAAAAAATTACCCATTACGCACCTCGTGACCACCAACTCATCTACATGAGTGCCACTACCAAGTTTGACCAAGATAAAATTGCAACTAACACGCGCATCATTGATCTATCAGACCAAAAATTGGACAACATCCAACACTTCTACATGCAAGTAGATCAACGTCACCGAGTAGATATGCTTCGGAAACTAGCACATGTCGATGACTTCCGTGGACTCGTCTTCTTTAACAGCTTGTCAGACCTTGGAAGTGCTGAGGAAAAATTGCAGTATCGTGATATTTTAGCTGTTTCGCTTGCGAGTGATGTCAACGTTAAATTTAGAAAAGTTATCTTAGAAAAGTTCAAAGATCATCAACTGACACTCCTTCTTGCGACAGACCTTCTAGCTCGTGGTATCGACATTGATAGCCTGGAATGCGTGGTAAACTTTGATGTCCCTAGAGATACGGAAACCTATACTCACCGCGCTGGACGTACTGGACGTATGGGCAAAGAAGGATATGTGATTACTCTTGTAACCCATCCAGAGGACCTCAAAAAGCTGAAGAAATTTGCAAGTGTACGTGAAATTGTCTTGAAAAATCAAGAACTCTATATCAAATAAGGTTGGCTTTCGCCAACCTTTTTCTTATCCCCAAGTAATTTCTAAACGGTAGTCCGCAAATGGAACTCCTTCTTTGTTTTGCAACTGATAGGCTAGTTCAATCTTCCCTTCACCAACTTCATAGTGGTTAGTTTGAATGGTAAACTCCTGCAATCCCATTGGAGTTGGAATATAGGCCAAACTATCAGATTCCTTCAAAAAACGCATGATAGTCTTAGGATTTGAGAAGCGCGTCATAACGAGCTCTTCTTCCTGAAACTTAATCACAACCTTTTCTTGCTCTTCATTGTAGAAAAGGAGATAAGAAAAATCCCCCTTCTCACGTAGTTCTACATCATAAAGTTGGTCGATTACTTCCAATTGTTCATCGAACTGGATAGTATTTCTCATTCTAATCTTCACAAGAGTTCCTCTTTCTTCTCACTTATCCCTACTATTTTACCAAAAAGCCAAGGAATTTGCTATAATGGTCTTATGAATGAAAAAGTATTTCGTGACCCTGTTCACAACTATATCCACGTTAACAATCAAGTCATTTATGACTTGATCAATACCAAAGAATTTCAACGGCTCCGTCGTATCAAACAGTTAGGGACATCTAGCTATACCTTCCATGGTGGAGAGCATAGTCGTTTTTCTCACTGTTTGGGCGTCTATGAAATTGCCCGTCAAATCACTGAAATTTTCGAAGAAAAATACCCTGAAGAATGGGATTCCAATGAGTCTCTCTTAACCATGACTGCAGCGCTCCTCCACGACCTTGGACATGGTGCCTACTCTCATACTTTTGAGAATCTCTTTGATACTGACCATGAGGCCATTACCCAAGAAATAATCCAAAGCTCCGAGACTGAGATTCACCAGGTTCTTTTGCAGGTCGCACCAGATTTTCCTAAAAAGGTTGCTAGCGTTATCGACCACACTTATCCCAACAAACAGGTGGTTCAGCTGATTTCTAGTCAGATCGATGCGGACCGCATGGACTATCTCCTTCGTGACTCCTACTTCACTGGTGCATTTTATGGCCAGTTTGATTTAACACGGATTCTTCGTGTCATTCGCCCTGTTGAAAATGGTATCGCCTTTCAACGTAATGGAATGCACGCTATCGAGGATTATGTCCTCAGCCGTTACCAGATGTATATGCAGGTTTATTTCCACCCAGCTACACGGGCCATGGAGGTTCTTCTGCAAAATCTTTTGAAACGTGCCAAAGAGCTCTATCCAGAAAATAAAGAATTCTTCGCTCTGACTTCGCCTCATCTTCTTCCATTTTTTGAGAAGAATGTAAGCTTAGCTGACTATCTTGCCCTAGATGATGGTGTGATGAATACTTACTTCCAACTTTGGATGACAAGTACAGACAAGATTTTGGCTGACCTTTCCCAACGTTTCATCAATCGGAAGGTCTTTAAATCTATTACTTTTTCTCAGGAAGACCAGAATCAACTTGAAATCATGCGAGGTTTAGTAGAGGAAATTGGTTTTGATCCCAACTACTACACTGCTATTCATAAGAATTTTGACCTTCCATACGATATTTACCGACCAGAGTCCGAAAATCCAAGAACACAAATTGAGATTGTGCAGAAAAATGGTGAGTTAGCTGAACTTTCTAGTCTTTCACCTATCGTCCAATCTCTTGCAGGAAGTCGTCATGGTGACAACCGTTTCTACTTCCCTAAAGAAATGCTGAATCCAAACAATATTTTTGCTTCTACCATTCAACAATTTTCACATTTGATTGAGAATGATCATTTTACTCCAGACAAGAAATAACAGAGGAAATTTATGAGTATTAAACTAATCGCCATCGACATCGATGGAACCCTAGTTAATAGTAAAAGAGAAATTACGCCAGAAGTTTTTTCAGCTATCCAAGATGCCAAACAAGCTGGTGTTAAGGTTGTGATTGCAACAGGTCGTCCTATTGCTGGTGTTGCTAAACTTCTTGACGACTTACAGTTGAGAGATGAGGGCGACTATGTAGTTACCTTCAACGGTGCTCTTGTTCAAGAAACTGCTACAGGAAATGAGATTATCAGTGAATCCTTGTCCTACGAAGACTATCTAGATATGGAATTTCTCAGTCGTAAACTAGGAGTTCATATGCATGCTATTACCAAAGATGGTATCTATACAGCCAATCGTAATATCGGTAAATATACCGTACACGAATCAACCCTCGTCAGCATGCCAATCTTCTACCGTACACCTGAAGAAATGGCTGACAAGAAAATCGTCAAGTGTATGTTCATCGATGAACCAGAAATTCTCGATGCTGCGATTGAAAAGATTCCTGCAGAATTTTATGAACGCTACTCTATCAACAAATCTGCTCCTTTCTACCTAGAACTTCTCAAAAAAGGTGTAGACAAGGGCTCAGCTATTACACATCTGGCTGAAAAACTAGGATTAACAAAAGATGAGACTATGGCTATCGGAGATGAAGAAAATGACCGTGCTATGCTTGAAGTCGTTGGAAATCCAGTTGTTATGGAAAATGGAAATCCAGAACTCAAAAAAATCGCCAAATACATCACCAAAACAAATGATGAATCTGGTGTAGCCCATGCTATTCGTACTTGGGTCTTGTAAATTTATTAGAATATAAAAAAGCACCTCAGAAGTTAGAGATAAAAAACTAACTCCTGGGGTGTTTTAAATTACAGATTACTCTTCTGATTCCCTTTTTATACTTGGAATTTTCTTAGTATCAAGTTTAGGAATACCCTTGTTCTCAATCTTGGGAAGGTTCTTTATTTCATCGGCAGTAGGGACCTTCTGGTATACCTTAGAAGGCCTATAGAGTAAGGCAAACGAGAAGAACAAAGCAATGACACTTCCAACAGCTGCTAAATTTCGTTTACTCGTTTCTGACGATGGGACCTTAACTCTACTTGTACTAAGGTCCTTCCATTCAGGATGCTCTTCCTCTATCGCTTTTTTTGCTTCCCAAAGTGGAACGAGTAAAAAATGGTTAAATGGCACAACTGAAGCCATAGCTGTCGCTCCTAGTGGAATAAATCTATTAAAATTTATGATAAGCATGATGCTTAGTATAGAAAATAATACGAATAGAACTATGACTAAAACTAGTCGAATTTTATATTCTTTTTTTAATTGCAAGTATTCTTCTTGGGTCATTGAATCAATTTCCTCTTTTTCCTACATTATGAACAGTTGAACAGCCTTATCATAGCAACTCCTACTGTAAATCTTTGATAAACTCCACAACTTGACGATTCTCAATCTTCACATAATATCCACCACTATTATTAACAAGTTTATTCCCCTCATATTTATCAATCTTTACAGCATAAAGACCGCTTGGAAGGGGTTGATTGTTAAAAAATTCTTTCATTTGCGATTCAAGGTCTTTAAGATAAGCATCATATAACTGATCCTTCTTGTCTTCTGGAGTGTAGTATCGAAATTGAAACTCTGGTATAAAAATATCTTTTTGGAAAAGATATTGAGCATCCATAGGATACATCCCTTGTAATGCTTGTCCTTTGCTTTGATTTTCCTCTAATATTTCATCATAAAGAAACATGTTGCCAGATTTACTATTAAATTGAAAATCAATCCCTTCGTACTTCAAAGCAGTCATTTTAGGATCTGTTATTGAAGTATCCAATATTTTTAAAAATTCGCTAGTGCCTGGACTAATCTCAATTCCTAAATAAGCTAATTCTGGAAAAGCGTGATAAATTTTTTTGTTTTGTTTATAATCTACTTCCGCATCAGTCTTTCTATACGTTTCTTTTTCCGAAGCGCGAGTATAGTATTTAAAACGAGAATTAACCTGATAGATTTTACCATCTATATTTTCACTATAAGTACCATGGATTACAAATCCTCCCACGCTTGTATAGTTTTTTCATATTTTTCTAACTCAAACTGACCTGTAAGACCATAGTTCTCATAAGAGCGATGCACTGCTTGCTCAAGTTCATTCCGACTTGCATGGGCAAATAGACCCCACATATCCATCATTGCAATAATAGGACTAAGTATTATGAACATTGCAAATAGTATAACTATGGAAAAACATCCTATTAATAAGCCTTTTTTCATCTTTTTCTCCTAAACTAGCATTTATATTGTATTATCAATAGCTTTACCTTTCAAACCGATGATTACTCTTTTCAATTTCGTTCATGGAAACCTCATTCTTTTTCAAAAATAACATTGCTAATTTGCACAATCTTTTGATTAGATTTTAGTTGAATAGTTACTCTATATATAGTTGAGCTAGAATGATTTACTAATACTGTACAAGTTGTTTCCTCTGGTAAATCATATTTGCTTTTTAGATGTTTATAGAGGTCAGAGTTATTTTCTGGCTGATATACAATCTCACGAAGTTCTGTTTCTGCACTCTTAAAGGTCTCCTTTACATCTAAAGAAGTAAAGAAATCTCTTTGTACCACTAAATTAAGAATTTCTTCATCATATAAAGGAGTTACCTCCGACCCATAATTTAACTTCCCATTAGAATATGTAACCGGAACAGTTTCGTTATCCTCGCCAAGTGTTATTGTATAATCACCTTTAATATCAGATTGAGTGATATCTAAATCTACTTCGTATTTTTTTACTTCATCTTGATTTTTTATATAAACTCTACTAGTGTATGCCTTTAATCCCGTAAACTCCTTCTTGTCTTGTTCTAAAAATTTAAACATGGGCTCAAACGTTTTTTCAAATTCGTACTGTTCTTTTGTTCTGTTTTTGGGAATGGTCTCACCACCCAAACTACATCCATTCAGTGCAAAAAGTGTCATAAGCATTAGCATTACACTAACAACCCCAAAAAAGCGTTTATTTTCCTTCATCTTTTTGTCCTCTAAAAATAAAGTTATTAGTACTTGTCTTTCTCCAACCTGTAAATACTCGCGCATACTCAAGCCAATAGAAGGGAAGACAGACTATGCTCGCTACAACAAGGCTAGGGACAACATACGCCGGCAACGTAAATAAACGTGCTATAACTATTACAATTGCTGAAATCAATAGGTAAACAACAGAAGGAAGAAATAAAAGATTCTTTCTATACTCACCAGGTGGTAATTTCTTAGCCTTAGGGACAATTGACAACTGGTAAACAAAGGTTAGTAGTTGAAACATAATGCTTAGTACAATCAACATCATGAAGACAGACCAGTAGTTCTTCCCCAAAAATAAAGAACTCCAGAAAAGAAACTCAACATGAGAAATTAAAATAGAACTAGCTGGAATCAATTGCAATAATTTTGATTTGGAAAATATTTGAAATAGCAAGAACATGAATAACAAAGCCAATAAATGGAAAATGGTAATGTAAAAAACAATCATACTCAAATCATGCAATTCTTCTTTAATAAAAAAAGAACCTATAAATATTAGCAAAGAAAATATTACTTCAATTGCAACTGATCTGAAAAAATCGGAGTTCTTTATAGGACTAGTATCCACAACTGCCATACTCAAAAATTCATAATATCTTTCTTTCATTTCTCTCTCCCAAAAACAACAAGATCTACGTCTATTATAACACACCATAAATATCATATTAAATGTTTAAAATTTGGTCAAAGAAAAAACACTGAATCTTCAGTGTTTTTGTTTCTAGTTCTGCCCCCTGCAGGAATCGAACCTGCAACTACTCCTTAGGAGGGAGTTGTTATATCCATTGAACTAAGGGAGCTAGAGAAAAACCCTGCCGTATGAGCAGAGTTTTTTATCATCGAATTAACGACGGATTTCTTTGATACGAGCTGCCTTACCTTGAAGAGCACGCAAGTAGTACAATTTCGCACGACGTACTTTACCATAACGAACAACTTCGATCTTTTCAACACGTGGAGTGTGGATTGGGAAGATACGTTCAACACCTACACCGTTAGAGATTTTACGAACTGTGTAGTTTTCTGAGATGCCAGCACCTTTACGTGCAATAACAACACCTTCAAAAATCTGGATACGTTCACGGTTTCCTTCGACAACTTTCGCGTGTACACGAACAGTGTCACCAGGACGGAATGAAGGGATATCTGTACGAAGTTGACCTTCAGTCAAGCTTTGGATTAATGGATTCATTTTATTCTCCTATCTTTGTCAATCTTGAGGAAACTTCCTCAGCGGATAAACTGTATTTTTGTGCGTCCATTACACACAAGATACAGTTTATCAAATTTCCTAGAAAAAGTAAAGAAATTTAAAGCAAAATTCCCAAAAAAAT
>CAUUTJ010000002.1:0-74488 GCA_963548045.1 uncultured Streptococcus sp. | reverse complement strand
TTTCAGCACGGAATACTGGACCAAAGTCAAAGACGCGACCAAGGGCCATAGCACCTGCTTCCAGATAAAGCTGACCAGATTGGCTCAAGTAGGCTGGTGTCCCAAAGTAGTCTGTTTCGAAAAGTTCTGTAGAATCTTCTGCAGCATTTCCTGAAAGAATTGGGCTATCAAACTTCATGAAGCCATTCTTATCAAAGAACTCATAAGTTGCATAGATGATCGCATTACGGATTTGCATGACAGCTACTTGTTTGCGTGAACGAAGCCACAAGTGACGGTTGTCCATCAAGAAGTCTGTTCCATGTTCTTTTGGAGTGATTGGGTAATCTTGAGATTCACCGATAACTTCGATGTCTGTAATATCCAACTCGTAACCAAATTTAGAACGCTCGTCTTCTTTGACAATACCAGTCACAAACACTGATGTTTCTTGGCTCAAGCGTTTGATGGTGTCAAATTTTTCAAGACCTACTTCTTCTCCAAATTTTTCGATAAAGTTTGGTTTGAAAGCTACACCTTGGAAAAAGGCTGTTCCATCACGCAATTGCAAGAAGGCAATTTTTCCTTTTCCTGACTTGTTAGCAACCCAAGCACCGATAGTGACTTCTTGACCAACGTAGTCTTTTACTTCGATAATTGTTACACGTTTTGTCATGTTTTATCTTCCTTTATTCGTTTAACTTGTCCAAAGACATTATTACTCATTATTGTACCACAAATAATGCCTGATAGCTAGCTAGTTTGACAGAAATTCATAAGTTTTTAAAAATAAAAACCTCCGTTATTAAGACGGAGGTTAAGCTTCTTATTTTCCCATAAATTGGTGCAAACGACGAATGGCTTCTTTAAGAGTTTCCAAGTCTGTCGCATAGCTGAGACGGACATTTTCTGGTGCTCCAAATCCAGCACCTGTTATCAAAGCTAGCCCCACCTCTTCAAGGATGGCCGTCGTAAATGCTGTCACATCGGTATAACCTTTCATCTCCATGGCTTTTTTAACATTTGGGAAGAGATAGAAGGCTCCTTGCGGTTTGACAACCTCAAATCCTGGAACTTCACATAAGAGAGGATAAATAGTATTCAAACGCTCTTCAAAGGCTTGGCGCATGATTTCTACAGAATCTTGAGGTCCAGTTAGCGCCTCGATGGTTGCGTATTGAGACACTGCTGTCAGATTTGAAGTTGTTTGACCTGTCAATTTGCTCATGGCAGCAATGATTTCTGGATCACCTACTGCATAACCAACACGCCAACCAGTCATGGCATAGGCTTTTGAAACCCCATTAATAACAATGGTTTGCTTACGAATAGCTTCTGACAGACTTGAGATTGGGACGAACTCATTCCCGTTATAGACCAAGCGACCATAAATATCGTCTGCAAGAATGAGAATATCGTGTTCAACTGCCCAGTTTCCGATGGCCAAGAGTTCCTCACGAGAATAGATCATACCGGTAGGATTAGATGGTGAGTTAAGAACCAAAACTTTGGTCTTACCAGTGCGAGCTGCTTCTAATTGGTCTACCGTCACTTTAAAGTGATTATCTTCCTTGGCTTGGACAAAGACTGGAACACCACCAGCCATTTTAACCTGGTCACCATAGCTGACCCAGTAAGGAGTAGGAATGATGACCTCATCTCCAGGATTAACCACAGCCATAAAGAAAGTGTAGAGAGAGAACTTGGCACCTGTAGCAAAGGTGACTTCGTTAGCTGCTACAGAATAACCATAATAACGTTCAAAATAGGTATTGACTGCTGCTTTTAACTCAGGCAAACCTGAAGCTACCGTATAGAAAGAAGCACGTCCATCTCGAATAGCCGCAACAGCAGCATCTTGAATATTTTCAGGAGTATGAAAATCGGGTTGACCTAAAGTTAAGAAAAGAACATCTTTTCCTTCAGCCTTTAACTTCTTTGCTCTTGCATCACTAGCCAGAGTGACACTTTCTTCCATTTCTAATACACGCTTAGATAGTTTCATAGCTTCTCCTTTTCGATTAGGCTACCAGATTCAAAATCTACTAGATAATAGTCTCCTCCAGACTTGATTTCCCAGACGGGCTTATCAGCGTACCGTCCAAAAGTAATCTTGTCAATCTCAGTTGCTCCTTTTTCTCTAACAACTGCTTCTGCTTTTTCTTGAGAAGTTCCATTTTCTAGCTGATATACGTAAATATTGTTGTTACTTTTTTCTATTAAAACAGCAACTGGTTTCTGATTCTTATCTTGACCAAGAACACTATAATAGCTTTCTAAACCATTGAAGATATCAACCTGGCTAACCGTTTCTAGATTTGCATACTGCTTGGCAAGTTTTTCCCCTTCGACTTTTGCAGTTTGATAAGGTTTCATACTGAGCCATACCAAATAGAGAAAGGAAGAAGTCACAACTAGAGCCAGCAAGGTTAGGCCAATAGTATACTGAAATAATAGGGAATTTTTTTCTTTTTTTTGTCTCTTTTTCACTCGTCTATTTTACCATCTATCCAAGTGAATTACAAGTGAATAAAGGGAGGGCTTCTTGATATCCTAGATGCTTCTAGACTTTCAAACTAAAGCGTTAACCTTTGATTTCACAGGCTTTTCTGCATGCGTCATTTAGAAATTTAATCTTACAATTCATTGATTTTTACTTTATGAGCAGATTATTTGCAAATGATTTCCTTTTGTTGTAACATTGATTATAACAACAGAGAAAGCTCTGAAAAATTAAAAGGAGATATATCATGTCTAAAAAAGTATTATTTATCGTCGGTTCACTCCGTGAAGGATCTTTTAACCACCAAATGGCCCTAGAAGCTGAAAAAGCTCTTGCTGGAAAAGCTGAAGTGAGCTACCTTGATTACTCAACCATTCCTCTCTTCAACCAAGAACTTGAAGTTCCAACTCTTCCAACTGTAGCAGCAGCTCGCGAAGCTGTTCTAGCTGCTGATGCTATTTGGATTTTCTCTCCAGTCTACAACTTCTCAATTCCTGGAACAGTGAAAAACTTGCTTGACTGGCTTTCACGTGCTCTTGATTTGTCTGAGACCCGTGGTCCATCCGCACTTCAAGACAAAATCGTTACTGTATCTTCTGTAGCAAATGCAGGCCATGAGCAACTCTTTGCGATTTACAAAGACCTCTTGCCATTCATCCGTACACAAATTGTAGGTGAATTTACTGCATCTCGTATCAATGATTCTGCTTGGGCAGATGGTAAATTAGTTCTCGAAGACAGTGTTGCTGCTTCTTTGAAACAACAAGCTGAAGACTTGCTTCAAGCTATTCAATAATTGCAACAAAAAGAAAAAGATAGTAGAAATAGAAATTTCTACTATCTTTTTTGTTAATCAACAAGTTCTGCAATCATACTATGTTTGAGTGGTAGACTACACATCACTAGAAGGAAGATAAATGATGATTGAATCCAGAAAAGAGCCAAGTCAAAGATTCCATGCACAGCAACCACTGTTAAAAATGAAAGATAGAGTCCAAGAATCGGTCGTTTACTTGGCACTTGACTCATATCAATTAATTTTCGAATTGGGTCAGAAGAGGCAATCCCTAATAATACAGTTCCAACCACGCCGTAACTCAATATCGTATCGATATAGATACTATGCGCATGTTCATGATAAGGTGCAAAAATACGTGGATAAGAGTGCATATAGGTTAGTGGACCTTCTCCCCAGAAGGGGTTTTGTTTGAATAAGGTCATACCTGCATTCCAGATAGACACTCGTTCTTCCATAGATGAATCAAGGGTTCCCATTCGAACTCCTAAATCACTCGAGAAGAGAAAGGCCAATCCGATACCAAAGACTCCAATACTTAACCAGAAAGCTCGCCAGTTCTTAATGGTTGTGAACAGATAAATAATCGCACCAAAGATAATGGCTGGAAAGGCCGTTCTATTTTGAGTAAAGTTGAGTCCAAATAAATTAGCAAAGATTGCAATCACTGAGAAGATTTTCAACCATCTCAATCTGGTTGTACTAATCAGATAAAAACCAATCATGATACAGAAACAACAGATAATCCCATAATAGTTAGGATTGAAGAAAGCTACTTCTGCTCGGTTCTGGTGCCAAACCTGCATCTTAGGAGATAAGAAGGTATAATCAAATTTCTTGACGATTTGAAAATGTTCCAAAGCTGCAAAAAGCGAGGCTAGCACACTAAACGACAGAATCGATTGTAAAACCAATCTAAAAAACTTAGGGGTTAAATGCGCTTGGTAATAGTAAAAGAAGATTGCAAAGAGGAACATTCCTAAAGTAGCAACCATTCCCATCACATTTTGAGCTAGAAGAGAGATGGCACCGCTATAGCCAATAAATAAAAGCAAAATGGCATGATTAGAGAGTCGTTTTAGAATTCCCTTCATTTCTCCTGTAAAAATTAGACCTATTAAATAAGCGATAAAAATGAAGATGAAAATATAAAAAGGCAAGAAAATACTTAGAATAACTGCTAGCAAGACTAGTTCTTGCTTAGACAAGCCTTTCAATTTTTCAATGATACCTATTGATTTCACAACAGATCCTTTCTCTCTGCGCTATAATGCACAGATATATAAACTATTAAAACATTTTACCATTTTTCAAAGAATTTGAAAACCACTTTGTCTATATCATCCTAACTAAAACTTGGTAAAACTTTATAAGAAACGAGGATTCTTCTCATAAAAGCAGTCTTTCTTTTATAAAATTATGGTACAATTAAATTAATTTTCCCGGAAAGGCTATACCATGAAATCTTACCAAGAAGTCTATAAAATATTAGCTAGTGAATCCGATTATGTAAGTGGAGAAAAAATCGCTGAAGTATTAAACCTCTCTCGAACTTCTGTTTGGAAAGCGATTCAGCGTCTCCAACAGGAAGGTTTAGAAATTGACAGCATCAAAAACCGTGGCTACAAACTTCTCCATGGTGACCTTATCTTGCCTCAAGACATCGAAGCCAATAGTCCCATCTCCGTTCAATTTAAACCTATCACCAAATCAACCCAGAGTGATGCCAAGGAGGCTATGGAAGCTGGTGCCAAAGGAGATACACTCTACCTCTCGACTAGCCAAACGATGGGCCGTGGTCGATTTCAACGTCCCTACTACTCTCCAGAAAAGGGGGGAATCTATATGTCTCTCCACCTCAAACCCAATCTTTCTTATCTAGATTTACCAGCTTACACACTTTTGACTGCAGCTGCTATTTATAAGGCTGTTAAGAATCTAAGCCTGATTGATTTAGATATCAAGTGGGTAAATGATCTATACCTAAATCAGAAAAAAATAGCCGGTATTCTAACTGAAGCCATCACTTCTGTCGAAACCGGCCTTGTCACAGATGTTATTATTGGTGTTGGTATCAACTTTTCTATAGCTGATTTCCCAAAAAACCTACAAGGGAAAGCTGGAAGTCTCTTCTCTCAAAATAGCCCAATCACTCGCAACGAGCTGATTGCAGAAATCTGGAAATGTTTCTACGAAACAGATACCGATGAGCTGCTTTACCTTTATAAAAAACAATCAATTGTTTTAGGCAAAGAAATTTCCTTTAAGAAAGATCAAGAAATCATCTCAGGAAAAGCTTGTGATATCTCTGACCAGGGTCAACTACAGATAGAATTAGCTACTGGTGAGAAAATCTGGCTCAACAGTGGTGAGGTTTCGCTTACCAAATGGTAAACACTCGTCAACAACATAAAAATCGACCTCTCTATCGAGAAGGTCGATTTTCTTATCGTTTATTTTTTCAAACGTTCCACATCACGCGCAATAACAAGTTCTTCATCAGTTGGGATGACAAGGACACGAATTTTTGCAGCATCAGTAGAGATATCTCCAGTAACACCAAAAACATTTTTCTCTGGATCTACATCACAACCAAACCAAGAAATTCCTGAGATGACTTTCTCACGGACAAGCGTTGCATTTTCACCAACACCAGCAGTAAAGATGATGGCATCAGCTCCATTTAGGACTGCCAAGTATTGGCCAATATGTTTTTGGATACGGTCAACATACATTTCAAAGGCCAAAGCAGCATCATGATCCCCTGCTTCCATTGCAGCAATCACATCACGCATATCACTAGACTTACCGGAAACACCCAGCAATCCTGACTCACGATTAAGAATACGACTGATATCCTCAGGCTTGTTAAAGTCCTCTGTATATTGCATTAAATAAGGAATGATAGCTGGGTCAATATCCCCTGTACGAGTTCCCATCATAACACCACCAAGTGGAGTAAATCCCATTGATGTATCGATTGATTGACCACCTTTAACAGCCGTGATAGAAGCACCATTACCGATATGGCAAGTGATTAATTTCAATTCTTCTAGTGGACGTCCCAATAGTTTTGCTGCTTCCTGAGCAACATATTGGTGACTTGTTCCGTGCGCACCGTATTTACGAACTTTGTTTTCTGTATAGTACTTAGTTGGTAATGGATAACGGTATGCTTTTTCTGGCATTGTTGTGTGGAATGATGTATCAAAGACTGCTACACTTGTGATATCTGGCAACAATTCTTTGAAGGCACGAATCCCAGCTGCATTGGCAGGGTTGTGCAATGGAGCAAGAAGTCCTAGTTCTTCAATTTTTTCTAAGACATCGCCTTCAACAACTGTAGACTCTTTGAAGTACTCACCACCTGCAACGACACGGTGTCCAACACCAGTAATTTCATCATAAGAGTTAATAATATTAAAACGAATCAAGTCATCAAGCAAGATTTTTACAGCCAAAGTATGGTTTTCAATATCAAGAACTTGTTCTTCAGAGCGACCATCGAATTTAACTGTAGAAACAGAATCCTTCAATCCGATTCGCTCAATCAAACCTTTTGCAAGCACCTTTTCTTCTGGCATTTGGTAAAGTTGCCATTTCAAGCTAGAGCTTCCAGCGTTAATTGCAATGGTTTTTGTCATAATGTTTCCCCTTTTTTAAGCGTTTTCAACTATTATATCAAAATTTTCATTAGATTTCATGTTCTTGACACCAATTTTGAAAATTTTCCTTAAATTCCATCAAAATTTCAGGGTCACGAAGACTTGTGAGTGGGTATACAAATGGCTCAATCGCTTCTCCCGTCTTCTTCTGTAGAACAAAGATCGTTTTAGACTGTGCTCCCTGTGCAAAGAGATCCTCTGGCAAAGCGATGATTGCTACTAGTTGTGCCTGTTCAGTCAGCCAGGATTTTAAAAGTTCACTCTGAGGACTCGTTAATAAATCTGTCGGAGCTAGAAAAATCGCATAACCACCTGTCTTAAGATACTTGAGCGATTGTTCCATCAACAAATGATGCGCATAGGTATGTTCATCTTTAGCTGCTACTTGATATCGTGAGGCTGTCTGATCATCTGGGTAGTAGCCGACCGGTAGGTCACTCACAATAATATCACTTTCTTTTAATACTTGTGGACGCACTGCATCTCCTTGGACAAAGCCCATTTGTAGATCCATAACTTCAGCCATGCTTGCTGCCAAATCAATCAAGAGATCATCTAGCTCTATTCCAAGGTAATCAACATTTTTGTTCATAGATGTCAAGAAGCTAGCTCCCAGAATTCCCATCCCAGAACCTAACTCTAAAAGACTTAAATCTTCAGTAGGACAAAGCTGCTCTATTATAAAAATCATCAAGTGACCAATGGCATCTGGCGTGAACTGGTGGTTGGCTTGAAGAGGTTCTGTTTGCGCCGCCTTCATTAGCAAGAATTGATAGGTCCGTAGCCACTCCTCTTTTCGAAGCGCTAAGCGTTTTAGAGCCTGGTTATTTTTCTTGACTTGTTCCAAATTGGTTTGGCCATCTAAATAAATCCCGTTTTGTTCTATCAAGGCGTCATAAAAGCTAGTCGCCAAATCATTTTGAATAATTTGGACATTTTCTAGTAAATAAGTATATGCTTGTTCAATTTTTTCAAAATCCATAATCATATCTTACCAAATTCAGAACTGATTTTCCATACTTTCATGATCCCGAAAATAAAAAATAAACCTCTGAGATGACTCTCAAAGGTTTTTATGAATCTATTTACTATTTTCAACTGCTGCTGTTACAAAAGCAGTGTAGAGTTCTTCTGGGCGGTTTGGACGACTTGAAAGCTCTGGATGGTACTGACAAGCTACAAAGAATTTGTTTTCTGGAATCTCAACAATTTCGACCAAGCGGTTGTCTGGTGACACTCCTGAAAAGACAAAACCTGCTCCTTCAAACTGTTCACGGAAGGCATTGTTAAATTCATAACGGTGACGGTGACGACGTTGCACCACCTCTTTGTTATGATAAGCTGCAGCTGCCTTAGAGCCACGTTTTAGCTTAGAAGGATAAAGGCCCAAACGAAGGGTTCCCCCCATGTCCTCAACATCAATCTGATCACGCATGATATCGATGATAGGATAGTTTGTGTCAGGATCAAGCTCTGCTGAATTAGCCCCTTCAAGACCTAAAACATTTCGGGCAAACTCGATACAGGTCAACTGCATACCCAAGCATACTCCTAGCATTGGTACATCATTTTCACGCGCATAGCGAATCGCTTCAATCTTGCCTTCTGTTCCACGTTGACCAAAACCACCTGGCACGATGATTCCGTCAGCGCCCGATAGGAGTTCTGCCACATTTTCAGCTGTCACATCGTTGGCATTAACCCAATCAATCTTCACTTCTGCATCATTGGCATAACCAGAGTGTTTCAAGGCTTCAACAACGGAGATGTAGGCATCCTGTAACTCGACATATTTACCAACAAGTGCAATCTTGACTTGTTTTTTGAGGTTCATAACCTTGTCAACCATAGCTGACCACTCTGTCATATCTGCTGCAGGTGCATCAATTTTCAAATGGTCGCAGACAATTTGATCCATGCCTTGTGCTTGCAGATTAAGTGGGATTTGGTAAAGATGATCCACATCCAAGGACTCGATAACTGCTTCTGGTGCCACATCACAGAACTGGGCTAGTTTATTTTTAATTCCTTGTCCAGCCGGCTTTTCAGTACGGATGACTAACATATTTGGCTGGATTCCCAGACCACGCAATTCTTTGACAGAGTGTTGAGTTGGTTTGGTTTTCATTTCACCAGCTGCCTTGAGGTAAGGAAGCAAGGTTGTATGGATATACATGACATTATCTGCACCGACATCTGCCTTCATCTGACGAAGAGCTTCTAAGAATGGAAGGGACTCGATATCTCCAACAGTTCCACCAACCTCTGTAATAATGACATCAGAGTCTGTCGTAAGAGCAGCACGCTTGATTTTTTCTTTCAAGGCATCTGTAATATGAGGAATAACTTGGACAGTTGCACCAAGGTACTCTCCACGGCGTTCCTTACGAAGAACTTCGCTGTAGATTTTACCAGTTGTCACATTTGAGTATTTATTGAGATTGATATCGATGAAACGTTCATAGTGACCCAAGTCCAAATCTGTCTCAGCCCCATCATCAGTTACAAAGACTTCCCCATGCTGATATGGGCTCATGGTCCCTGGGTCGATATTGATATAAGGGTCAAATTTTTGAATAGTTACCTTCAAACCACGGTTTTTTAAAAGACGCCCAAGGCTCGCTGCAACGATCCCTTTCCCAATAGACGACACCACTCCACCAGTTACAAAAATATATTTCGTAGACATAGATTCCTCTTTCTAAAATGCTCAAGATCCTGCTCACTAATAGGGGAGATAGGAAACAAGACCTTCATCAATAACCACAATCCAGGATAAAAATTCCCGGAAAAACAAAAATAGCTCCCTAATAACTAGGGAGCTCCGACCTCTAAAAGAGGTGCCCGAACAATATCTTACCTCAATTTGACTCATTTGTCAAATCTAATTGACTATCAGATTTTAGTGTCTTACCTTCAAGTATGTGCCAAGCATTAAAAAAACAAGGAAATTTTCCTTGCTTTTTTGTATTATTCTTCTTCGTCCTCAGAATCTTCGTCATCTTCTTCATTAAGATCGACATCTTCTCCAAGGTCATCTGGTGCAATTTCGTTGATTTCAGCGTCGTATGCTTCTACTTCGTTCTTCTCATCATCTGGATTTTCATCATCGTAAGAAAGAGCTGGATCTTCTTCGTAGGCATCTTCATCTTCTGGATCATCTGCACCATAATCAATGGCATCAGTATCTCCGTCCATAAAGGCATTAACGCGTTTTTTCTTAGCTTTAGGAGCTACTTCCTCATCATCACTTTCCTCAAGCGCAATGATTTCTTCGTCAATTTCATCTACTCCATACCATGAACGAAGTCCCCATTTGTTATCTCCAAGAGAGATAAAGCTACCATCGAAGTTCAATTCTGTATAGAACAAAGGTAGTGCTTCACGAATATCACTATTAGAGGTGCCAAGATAGTTTTGGATTTCATTGACCAAATCGCTAAAATGCATTTCGTGATCGCGACCACGGAGTTCCAAGATGGCACGAGCCACCTCAATCATAGATAGTTCACTTTTTTCTTGCCCAGCAAATACTTCTAATTCCAAAGCGTTTCTCCTCATTTTTTACTACTAACGCCAAAGCATACAAACTCTGGTCTCATTTTATCATGTACTCTTTATTGTACGATAATTTTCGTTATTAGTCAAAGGTTTAGAAGAAATTATTGTGAAATATTTCAGCTAATTGAAAGACCTGGGAGATAGGCTCACAGGTCTAATACTTTATTTATAGCTCAAAGCTCGTTTGAAGGTTTTCCAGACGCCTAAATCATCCGTCTGGAGGACCAGGCTAGCATACATACGTCCAATAAAGACTGTTGCAGTTACTGCAAAAATGACTGTTATAGCAAGCGAAATCCAAGTTTCTACACTACCTGCATAGCCATTAATAGCTCTAAAAGGCATAAAGAAAGTTGAAATGAATGGGATATATGAACCAATCTTCAAAACTAAATTATCGCCTGAAGTTCCTAAGGCAGTTACTCCAATAAATCCTACCATAATCAAAAGCATCAAAGGCGACAAGGCTTTACCAGAGTCTTCAGGCCGAGAAACCATCGAACCTAAGAAGGCAGCCAAGACAACGTACATGAAAAGACTAACCAAGACAAACAACAGGGTATTGACCGAAAAGGCTTCTCCTAAGTGGTTTAAAATACCTGAATTTGCTAATAAGGGCATATCTTTAAAGAATAAGATTGCTCCAAGTCCACCAACAACATAGATACCAATATGAGTCAAAATAACAAGAAGCAAGGCAATCATACGTGCGTAGAAATAGTGGCTGGCACGAATACTTGAGAAGACCACTTCCATGATTTTGGTCCCTTTTTCACTAGCTACCTCTTGGGCAGTGACACTAGCATAGGTAATCAAAATCATATAAAGAAATAAACCTAGTCCTGCTGCCGCAAAGGTTTGTACCATTTTTTTATTTTCCTTGGCTCCATCAATCTGCTCTGTGAATTGAATTGTTTGTGCCAAACGTTTTTCCTGTTCCTGAGATAAATGTGCCTCTGAACGGTTGAGTTGGGATTGAAGTTCATTCATCTTAGCAGTCACAGCTAACTTAATGCCATTTTCAAGTGAAGTATCCCCATGATAGACTGCCTTTAGCACACTATCTTCTTGATCAATGGTCAAATACCCTTTTATTTTTTCATCCTTGATGGCTTCTTGGGCACTCGCTTCATCCTTATAGTCAAAGTTAATGCCATTTGTCGATTTAAGCCCCTCTGTTACAGCAGGCACCGAACTAACAACTGCCACCTTATTATTCTGAGTTAGGGAAGAACCTTGGAGATAACCAATTCCTCCTGACAAACCGATAAAGAGAAATGGCGAAATCACCATAAAGAAAAAACTCCAGGATTTAACATGACGCAGATAGGTTTCTTTAATTACAACCAACATATTTCTCATACTTCCACCCCTGATTCTAGTTTAAAGATTTCATCGATTGTCGGAGCTTGCTGGTCAAAGGTCGCAATATAGTGTCCTTGAGTCAAGATAGCAAAGAGCTCCTGTCCAGCATTTTCATCGTCTAGGATGAGCTTCCAAATTCCCTGCTTGGTCAATCCAGCATGAATGACATGTGGGAGTTTTTCCAACTCTTCCTGACTCTTTTCACTTGCAACAAAGAGACGAGTTTTGCCGTATTGATTACGGACATCTTGGACTGGTCCGTGCAAGACGACAAGACCATCACGAATCATCAGGATATCATCACACAGCTCTTCGACATTTGTCATGACATGGTCAGAAAAGATAATGGTCGCTCCACGTTCTTTTTCTTTGAGGATAACCTGTTTGAGCAACTCGGTATTAACTGGATCTAAACCACTAAAGGGTTCATCGAGAATAATCAAATCTGGTTCATGCATTAAAGTAATGATCAGCTGAATCTTTTGTTGATTCCCTTTTGAGAGGCTCTTAATTTTGTCTGTCAGTTTTCCCTTAACTTCCAGTTTTTCCATCCATTGAGGGAGTTTTTCTTTGACCTCTTTTGCATCCATGCCTTTTAATGTTGCCAAATAACGCACTTGTTCAAGGACTGTCAGCTTAGGCATGAGACTACGTTCTTCGGGTAGATAGCCAATCCGAGCATAGGTTTCCTGACGGATTTCCTGGCCATCAAACTGAATCTCTCCCTGATAATCCAAAAATTTCAAAATACTGTGGAAAATAGTTGTTTTCCCAGCTCCATTTTTCCCAACTAGACCCAAAATACGTCCTGACCGTGCTTGACAATCTACACCAAACAAAACTTGTTTAGGTCCAAAACTTTTTTCAAGATTGCGGATTTCTAACATAATCTACCTCCTACGAATCTTATCCTCATTATACTCTTTTTAATAAACATTACAAGGATTTATGTACATTTTTATTGGTAGAATTTACTAGGAATTTTTTATACAAAAAATAATAAAATTCACATTTATTTAACTTTCCAATACTATGCATTTACCAAGATAAAAAATCCATCCCAAGGGATGGATTGAAGATTTTTAACGCACTTCTGCATTCACTTTTTCTTCGAGAGAAGCTTGGATTTTTTCCATGTAGCGTGCGACTTCTTCGTCGGTCAAGCTATCTTCTGGATTTTGGAAGGTCAAGGTATAAGCCATTGACTTCATACCAAGTCCTAGTTTTTCGCCAGAGAAGACATCGAAGAGTTTGATATCAGTCAAACGCTTCACGCCAGCAGCTTTGATGGCGTCTACCACATCTTGATGAGTCACTTCTGCTTTGAGGAGAAGGGCGATATCACGGCTGACTGCTGGGAATTTAGTAATTTCCACAAATGGAGTAGCTGGTTGAAGGGCTGCCTCAATAGCTGAAAGGTTAAGCTCAGCTACATAAGTTTCTGGAATATCATAAGCCTTAGCCGTAACAGGATGAACTTGACCAAGGAAACCAAGGACTTGATCCCCCAGTGAAATCAAGGCTGTACGTCCTGGGTGGAGGCTAGTGATTTCAGAGGTTGCTGTATAAGATACTTCAAGACCCAAGCGAGCAAAGAGGGCTTCAAGAATTCCCTTAGCATAGAAGAAATCAACTGGTGTTGCTGCAGTTTGGAAGTCTTTTTCAGCGACTAAACCTGTCAAAGCAAAGGCAAAGCTGTTGATCTCATTTGGCAAGTCTTCTTTTGGATTACCTGTTTGCTCGAATACTTTTCCAATCTCGTAAAGAGCCAAGTCTTTGTTCTTACGAGCTACATTGTAGGCAACTGTATCCAAAATACCAGAAACCATATTTTGACGGAGGACTGAACGATCCACGGTCATTGGCCACATGAGCTCAGTTAGGTTGCTTGGGGCAGTCGTAAATTCAACGGCTTTTTCAGGAGTTGTAAGAGCATAAGTGATGATTTCTGTCAATCCAGCCCCTTCAGCGATAGTACGAACTTGACGACGGAGTTTTTGTGTCGCAGTCAACTCACCTGCTGTCCCATCGTCTTTTGGAAGACTGGTTGGCAAGCGGTCATAACCGTAGATACGAGCGATTTCTTCAAAAAGATCAGCTTCAATAGTGATGTCCCAACGGCGACGTGGAACACTCACAGTAAAGGAATCAGCATTTCCAGAAAGGCCAAATCCAAGGCGACGGAAGACATCTTCGACATCGGCATAAGTAAGATCAGTCCCAAGGACACGGTTAACGTCTGCAAGAGTGGAAGAAACTTCTACATCTGAAGTATCAAGCTGACCTGCTGAAACGATACCCTTACGCACTGTTGCACCTGCAAGCTCTGCAATCATGCTCGCTGCTGCATCAAGAGCTTCATTGACAGTTGCCACGTTGATGCCTTTTTCAAAGCGAGAAGAAGATTCAGAACGAAGGTTGAGACGACCGCTGGTCTTGCGGATAGATTTGCCATTGAAGACAGCGGCTTCAAGGACTACACGACTAGACTTTTCAGAAATTTCTGTAGCCTGACCACCCATAACACCTGCAAGGGCTACTGGTTTGTCAGCGACAGTGATGACGAGGTCGTTTGTTTCTAACTCACGCTCTTCACCATCCAAGGTTACTAATTTTTCACCAGCACGCGCTTCACGGACACGGATGTCAGTCCCTTCAAATGTATCTAAGTCAAAGGCATGCATAGGCTGACCAAAGTAAAGCAAGATGTAGTTGGTCACGTCAACGACATTGTTAATCGGACGGATACCTTCATTCATGAGAAGATTTTGCAACCATTGTGGACTTGGTGCGATGGTCACATCGTCTAAGATACGGGCTGCATAGTAAGGCGCCTTGTCTGAGTCAATGCTGACAGAAAGAGCATCGGCTGCAGCTTGGTCTGTTTCTGAAAGAGCAAATTCTTTAAAGTTAACTGACTTGTCATAAATCGCTGCTACTTCATACGCTACCCCACGCATAGAAAGAGCGTCTGCACGGTTTGGAGTGATAGAAAGTTCGATGATTTCATCATCCAAGTCTAGGTAGGAGAAGACTTCATCCCCTGGAACAGCATCTTGAGGCAAGATTTGGATCCCATCTGCGAATTCCTTAGGTACAACTGAGTCAGAAATACCCAATTCACCAAGCGAACAGATCATTCCAAGTGACTCTAAACCACGGATTTTACCTTTTTTAATCTTGTAGTTGTCCGCGATGCGAGCACCCGGAAGAGCTACCATGACCTTGATGCCTGCGCTCACATTTGGTGCTCCACAGACGATTTGACGGGCTTCTTCTTCACCTACATTGACTTGGCAGACATGCAAGTGTGTTTCTGGTACATCTTCACAAGACAAGACTTCTCCGACGACAATTTTTGAGAGACCAGCAGCAGGTGATTCGACACCTTCTACTTCAATCCCTGTGGTTGACATTTTTTCAGCCAACTCCTCTGATGGTACATCAATGTCCACCAATTCTTTTAACCATTTGTATGATACTAACATAATTCTGATTGTAAGATCTCATCAATCGAGACCTTTTCAATTCCTTTCTTTTTCTTCGAGTAAGCTCTTGCCATTTCTCACCGAGAGGAAATGACCAGAACTGTATAGGATTGTGTTTCAGGTTTTAATCTTATTTAAACTGTTCTGAGAAGCGGACATCCCCTTGGTAGAATCCACGAATATCGTTGATTCCGTAACGAAGCATAGCGACACGTTCTTGACCAAGACCAAAGGCAAATCCAGAGTAAACAGTCGCATCGATACCACTCATCTCAAGGACACGTGGGTGAACCATACCGGCACCCATAATCTCGATCCAACCAGTTTTCTTACATACATTACAGCCGTCTCCTCCACACTTGAAGCATGAAACGTCCACCTCAACAGAAGGCTCTGTGAATGGGAAGTAAGATGGACGCAGACGAATCTGGCGCTCTTCACCAAACATTTTTTGCACAATCAACTGAAGAGTTCCTTGAAGGTCAGCCATAGAGATGTTTTTCCCAACAACCAAGCCTTCGATTTGGTGGAATTGGTGACTGTGGGTTGCATCGTCTGTATCACGACGGAATACACGCCCTGGTGAGATCATCTTCAAAGGACCTTTAGAGAAGTCATGGGCATCCATCGCACGCGCTTGAACTGGAGATGTGTGGGTACGGAGCAAGATTTCTTCTGTGATGTAGAAAGTATCCTGCATATCACGGGCCGGGTGGTCTTTTGGAAGGTTCATACGCTCGAAGTTGTAGTAGTCTTGTTCTACTTCAAATCCATCCACGACTTGGTAACCCATACCGATGAAGATATCTTCGATTTCTTCACTAGTTTGTGTGAGAACGTGACGGTGACCAGTCGCAACTGGACGACCTGGAAGCGTCACATCGATGCTCTCACTTGCTAGTTGAGCTGCAACCTTCTTTTCTTCCAAGAGCTTAGCTGTTTCTTCAAAGGCAGCTGTTAGGACGTCACGAGCCTCATTTACGTGTTTTCCGATAACAGGACGCATTTCTGCAGAAACGTCTTTCATCCCTTTAAGGATTTCAGTCAGTGACCCTTTTTTCCCAAGGACTGAGACACGCAATTCTTGCATCTCTTTTTCATTTTCAGCAGTAATCTGCTTCAAGCTAGCTAGCGTTTCTTCACGAAGCGCTTTTAATTGTTCTTCAATAGTTGACATAATTCCTCCATCAGTCGATTATCAGAAAAAAAGAAAACCACATGCCAAAAACTCCACTCGGAGCGTTGACACGCGGTACCATCCGTTTTCATCTGACAAGTCAGACCTTTATTTCTGAATCCCTGCGCAAGTGAATTCACCCAGTTTTCATATAGAGAGCTTTCAGTCACGGCTCTCCTCCCTGATATATTTCCCCTGAGATACTAGTCTTGCAGATTCCTATTTAATTACTAAATATTTTATCAAATTTCAAGCATTCTTGCAAGGTATTTTGCGACTAATCAACATAGTCTCCACCTTCAAAGCCGTAATACTCTTCCAAACTGAGGCCACTTGCAGCAATTTCTTTGGCTTCTTTACCAACATAGCGAAGGTGCCATTCCTCAGCCATATAACCTGTCTCTTTTTCCTTACCTTTGAGGTAACGAACGACAAAACCATAGTCTGCAGCATGATCTAAAAGCCATTGGGCAGCCTTTTCTTCTGTCACTAAGTTTCCATTTGTTCCTATTAGGTCAAAGGCAAGACCAGTTTGGTGTTCACTATAGCCGGGTCTTGCAGAATAGCGGTCAGCCTCTGCCTTGCCATCTTGATTGACATAATCCTGATACAGTTTAACCTGAGTTTCATAACTTCTAAATCCACTATAGTGGTCGCTAATCGGGAATCCTGCTTGCTGCATTGCTGCAATAAGTTTTAACAGTTCTGCCTTTGCGGTAGGATTTTCTCCAGGATTATAATCTTTGGACATAGGATAATGCTTGTTAGCGACAACAATCTCATCATACTTACCTTGAATACTGTAGTGATCTCCTTTGTCTACTACTTCTGCCTTCTTTTGGCTAGCTTCATGAGACTTGCTACCAACAGTTCCTTCTTGTACAGTCGATTGCTCTGAAGAAGTTTTTGCGTCAGAAGTCTCTGTTTTTTCTTGTGAACAAGCTGCCAATGTCAAGGCTAATAAGCTTGACAAAACAAGATATCTTTTTTTCATGGTTTATCCTTTCATATGATAACTTTATCCAATTCAACAGATAACGATTGGATTAAGTTTTGTAATTGTTTTGGTTGCACTTGGCAATCTTCTGCTGCCATTTCTTCCCAAGGAACCCACCAGACTGGACCACGCCCATTAAGTCCGTGTCCCTTCATATCACCAGCTCGTCTTGGAAAAATATGCCAGTGAACATGAGCATCTCCATTTCCCAACAACTCTACATTCATCTTTTCAGCAGAAAAAGCCTTAGAGACAGCTTCCTGAACCAGACTCATTTCCTCTAAAAAGCGGAGTTTGACAGTTGGATGTAGATGATGTAATTCTGTGACATGTTCCTTGGCTAGGAATAGAGTGTAGCCTTCAAAATACTGGTGGTCTCCGATGACAACATAGCCTGTTTCTAATTCCTTCACAAAGTAGGGATTTTCCCCTGCCTTAATCAATTCAATTCGATCACAAATCAAGCACATTTTAGTTTACCAAGTCACTCTTAAGATAAGCATCTACCATACGCTCAGTAGCCACTACAGAATCAACATGAGTCCGCTCGTAAGAGTGACTAGACTCAATACCTGCACCAAGAAGAGCGTGTTTGACTTCTGCTCCAGCTGACATAGCTGCTGAAGCATCCGAACCGTAAAATGGATAGATATCTAGTTTAAATGGAATGTCTTGCTCTTTTGCTAGAGCTACCAAGTGTTGGCGGAACTCGTAGTGATAAGGACCTGAAGCATCTTTAACACAGATAGAAACTGTGTACTCGTCTGTCTGCTGATCATCTCCCATCGCTCCCATATCCACAGCCAGGTATTCGACAACTTGACTAGGAATACTTGAGTTAGCACCATGCCCCACTTCTTCAAAGACTGAAAAGGCAAAATGAGTAGTAACTGGAAGCTCAATCCCTTCTTCTTTATAGACTTTAAGGAGATTGAGCAGAATAGCTGCACTCACCTTGTCATCCAAATGACGAGACTTGATAAAGCCTGTCTCAGTCACGACAGTTCGTGGGTCAAAGCTGATAAAGTCTCCAACCTCGATACCGAGTGCACGTGTTTCTTTTTCGTTGGTCACTTTTTCATCCAAACGCACTTCCATATTGTCCTGCGTACGTTCAGCTGTTCCCGCATCCTTATAGACATGGCAAGAAGTTTGGTGGATCAAAATCGTACCTGAAACTGTTTTTCCTGTACTAGCCACATGGACCGTACAGTTTTCACCTTCAATCATATTCCAAGGATAGCCTCCAATACGGTCCATTTTGAGGCGACCGTCTGGTTTAATAGCACGAACGATAGCTCCCAAAGTATCCACATGGGCAGTCACATAGCGTTGTTGCTCGTCATTTTTACCTTTGATTGTTACGTTGACACCACCTTTGGCAGTATGGATTGGTTGATAACCTAGTTTTTCAAGCGTCTCAACCAAATAATTCGTAATTTCACGCGTAAAACCTGTTGGCGATGCGATACCAGTCAATTCTTTAATATATTCTACAGTTTGATTCATTTCTTCACCTCTTCCTAATATTATATCACTTTTCCTTTTTAGGTTGAGCAAAAATGAAAAACTTAGATAATTTGATTGCAAAAATAAGCTGTGATATAATGAAGTTAGTTCTTAATTATGAAAGGTAAAGACATGAACAAATATTTTAAAATGACGCTTTGCTTAGTTCTACCATTAGCTTTCTTGTTGGGATGTTCAAAACAATCATCATCTTCATCAACTAGCTCAGCAAAAGGTGAAACTACACAGGTAGACTCTACTAGCCAACAAACTACAGAAAACAAATCTGAAGTAAAAACTGTGACCTTTGTAAATGATACTCATAGTGATCTTAATTCTACTTTAACATACACTGTAGATGGAGATAACGTATTGAAACATTCAGGTCATAACGTCTATGACCCAGAGGCTATCGGCACTACTGCAGAAACTCTTAAAGCATCCGTTGAAGAAGCTTATAAAGGCTATGAAGGCCTCAAAGGTGTTACTCATAGCATTGAGATTAAAGACGGAAAAGTCGTTCAACATACTGAAATTGACTTCACAGTTGCAAGTCTTGACGAACTTAAAAAAGCCTTACCAGATGAATACTCTGGTATTGGTGACAGTGTTAGCTTTAGCGCCTCTGAAAAAATGTTAAAAGATCTTGGATATACTGAAAAAACTAACTGAGAGTAATTGAAAAAACCTTGGCATAAGCCAAGGTTTTTATTCCATTTCGAACGCTTCACTTTCTTGTTTATTTGGAAGAACGAGAGAAAGTAAGATTCCAACAATTGCTGGCACTAACCATGGTAGAGAGGCATCCGCGAATGGTAGTGCGTTAACGATATTTGCAAGAAAGTCAATCTTAAATGTAGATCCTAAAACACTGGCAATAGCAATGGCAGTGACAAGTCCAACAGTCAACTGCATACCTGGTTTAGAAAGGGCGATAAATTTGTTAACAATCACAATCATGACAATAGCAATCGTGATTGGATACAAGACAACTAGCACTGGAACTGAGTATTTGATAATAGCACTCAATCCAAGGTTTGCGATAGCAAAACCAATCAAGGTAAAGACAGTCGCATAAACCTTGTAGCTGATTTGTGGGAAGCGGTCGTTGAAGAATTCAGCTGTTGATACAATCAAGCCTACAGTCGTTGTGAAACAAGTCACAGTT
The DNA here is from genome assembly GCA_963548045.1 of uncultured Streptococcus sp. Classification (GTDB taxonomy): domain Bacteria; phylum Bacillota; class Bacilli; order Lactobacillales; family Streptococcaceae; genus Streptococcus. Next base: position 54,280 of record CAUUTJ010000002.1, on the reverse strand, counting down.
ACCATGACTGCAAGGAAAAATTGCGCTATCGAACCAAATATTTCTTGTGTTGCTTGTGACAAGATATAAACTCCTGGAGTTCCTCCTTGCATTGCTTCAGCAGTTACTGGGAAATGATTGCCTAAGAATCCTAACCCGATATAGAGAGCACTAAATCCAAGAGTCACAACGATTCCAACGACCCAAATAGTTGAAATGTATTCTTTCTTACTTGAAAATCCAAGCTGTTTCAAGGTTTGAACAGCGATAACACTAAAGGCAACAGAAGCAAGCGCATCAAGTGTATTGTATCCCTCAAGGAAGCCTGCACCAAAGGCCGAAGTTTGATAGGCACCTGATGCTGCTTGTGGTGAGTTCCCACCATATTTAAAGGCCCCAAGGATAACCAGAACAACAATCAAAATCGCAAATACTGGAGTCAAGATTCGTCCAATACGATCCAAAATCTTTGAAGGATTAAGGGCGATTAAATAGGCTGCAACAAAGTAGAGAATGGTAAAGGCAATTAAACCTAAACCCTTATCTGCTTCGGCTAGGAGGGGACTAATCCCTACTTCAAACGATGTTGTTGCTGTACGCGGAATGGCAAAAAATGGACCAATCGATAAGTACAAGGCTGCGAGATAAATCGTCGCAAACCAGGGTGAAATTTTCTTAGAAATCTCATAGATATAACCCTTAGGATTAAGGGTCCCGATAATCAAGGTTAGGACGGCAATCCCAACACCTGAAAATACAAATCCTGCAATGGCAGGAAGGAAGTTTTCTCCAGACTGTGCGCCTAGAGTTGGAGGGAAAATCAAGTTACCTGCTCCAAAAAATATTCCAAACAGAAGTAATCCTGTTAAAGCACCTTTTTTAGCCATAAACTCTCCTTATAAAATTAAAATACTTTCTTAGTATAACATGTTTAAAGGCATGAAAAGGCTATCAGGAAATCATTCTAAAATGTTTTCAATTTTCGGAATTTTAGAGCAAAATAATTCCCTTCGAGACCTTTTCTATTTCAGTCTCAAAGGGAGTTTCTCTTATTCTAAAGCATCCATGCCACCTTGAACATTGATAACTTCGTAGCCCTGCTCTGCAAGGAATTGACAAGCGCGTGCTGAACGCATTCCTGATTTACAAATCACGTAATAAAGCTGGTCTTTGTCCAGTTGTTTATAAGTATCCGCTAGTTGGCTGAGAGGGAAATTACGAGCACCTTCTAAATGAAGAGCTTCAAATTCCTCTACTTCTCTCACATCCACTAGAGAAAGTTGCTCATTTTGATAAAGCTGGTAAAATTCATCGAAGGAAATTTCTTTCATCCTTTTTCTCCTAAAATTGTTTTAATTCTTTTTTTCAAATCGGGCACCACTTCCGACTCAAACCAAGGATTCTTAGCCATCCAGATTTGGTTGCGTGGTGACGGATGCACCAAAGGGAAATAATCAGGCAAATAATTCTTAAACCGATGAACACGGTCCGTTACCTTTCCACTGACCTTTTCATGCAGATAATAAGCCTGAGCATACTGACCAATCAAGAGTGTTAATTGAATATCTGGCAATTCCTTCAAAAGTTTTGGATGCCATTTTTCTGCAAAACCTGGACGTGGTGGTAGGTCACCCGATTTTCCATGACCTGGAAAGTAGAAATCCATAGGCATGACTGCAAAATAACCTGAGTTATAAAACGTACCTTCATCCACACCTAGCCACTCTCGCAGGCGGTCACCACTTTTATCCTTCCAGTAAAGTCCTGCTTCTTGAGTTTTGAGTCCAGGAGCTTGCCCAATGATATTGATACGAGCAGTCTTTGGTGCTGCAAAAAGAGGCTCGATTCCTTGCTCAGTATAGCTGGCATTCTGTGGATCCGCCATGATGGCTTGCTTGATTTTTTCGATTTGAGACATCTGTTTCCCTCCAAAAAGAAGTCCAAGCATAAAATCTCAGACTTCTAGATCATTATTTGATCAATTCATAAATAGCTTCAGCGTAGATGGCTGCTGCACGGAAAAGATCGTCCAAGGCGATAAATTCATTGGCCTGGTGCATAGTATCGATAGAATCTGGGAACATAGCACCGTAGGCTACACCACGCTCTAATAGACGTCCAAATGTTCCTCCACCGATGACTTGTTCGTGACCTTGAAGACCTGTTTGTTTTTCGTAAACATTCAACAAGGTTTGGACAAGTGGATCTTCCATTGGCACATAGTGAGGAGTGTGACCATGCTCAGAAAGGCTAACTGAAGCAACTGGCAAACTTTCAAGAACTGACTTGATTTGCTCTGGGCTTGTTCCTTTTGGATAACGGAAGTTGAGGGCAATTGTATTGTCAGCACTTGTTTCGTCAAAGCGGAAGACACCCGCATTCATAGAAAGGGCTCCCATCTTTTCATCCACATGAGCAACCTTCAAATTCTTGCCTTCGTGATCATTCAAGAGAATCTTACCAGCAATGTCAAGGTAGTCTTTTGCAGGTCCTTCAAAAGCAAATTGGCTAAGGAAGAGGGCAAGGTAAGTCGCACCATTGACACCTGAAGCAGGCATAGCACCATGAGCTGATTTACCAATTACAGTAACCTTGTACTGACCGTTTTCTTCTTGGATTTCTCCTCTGAGTTTGTGCTCTGCAACGAAGGCGTCTAGTTTCCCTTGCAAGTCAGCTAAGTCACCTGAAACGACTGCAGTTGCTGATTCTGGAACCATATTTTCACGCAAACCACCTTTGAAGCTGTGAAGACGAGCTGCACCAGTATTTTCACCAGCAAAGTGGAGGTATTCTGTGATATTTCCTTTTTCACCATTGATGATAGGGAATTCAGCATCTGGAGAGAAGCCAAAGTCTGGTTTTGCAAGTCCTACATGCTCAAAGTAGTAGTCCATATCTGCCCAACCTGACTCTTCGTCAGTTCCGACGATGAAACGAACTTTCTTAGAAGTTGGAAGACCCAATTCTTTGATGATTTTCAAACCATAGTAACATGCTGTAGTAGGTCCCTTATCGTCAGAAGCACCACGCGCATAAAGACGACCATCTTTGATAGTTGGAGTATAAGGGTCAGTGTCCCAACCACTACCTGCTGGCACTACGTCCATGTGGGCAAAGATTCCGAGAACTTCTTCTCCTTCACCAAACTCGAAATGTCCGGCATAGTTGTCGACATTTTTTGTTGGGTAGCCATCACGGTCTGCGATTTCAAGGAATTTCTCCAAGGCTTTTACTGGCCCAGGTCCAAATGGATGCTGCGCATCTGCCTTGCTGTCATCACGTTCTGAGTTGATTTCCAAAAGGCTAAACAAGTCAGCCAAGAGGTCTTCTTTGCGTTTTTCTACTTCTGCTGTAAAATCAATAACTGTCATTTTTTCTCCCTATCTCTTCTCGATAATTTCATCTACTGGCAAGCGGTAGCTTGGTTCTAACCTCTCGTCTGTGTAACCCACTGTTATCAAAAGTTCTGGACGGAAACGTTCTTCGATTTCCAAGACTTCATTGGCTTTTGATTTGTCAAAACCAAGGATAATGTTTGAACCAATCCCCTGGTCAGTCAGTGCAAGGACCAAGTTCATAGCTACTAGTCCTGCATTAAGAGCCAAGTAGTCACTAACTTGTTGATCGCTGTAACGCGCAAACTCAGCTGGAAGATTTTTCAAGAAGTACTGAAGTTGCTCTTCCGAGAAATTGTTAGCACCACCAGTACGGGCAATCTTGCGAGCACGTTTAGCTAAGTCTGTATCTGTAAACAAGGCAATCGTTACAGGTGCAGAGGCTACTTGCTCAAAGTTTGAACCGTAAGCCAATTTTGCTAGTTCAGCATTTTTCTCACGAACCACGACGAATTTCCAAGGCTGGCTGTTGTGGGCACTTGGTGCCAAGGTTGCGATTTCAATAGCTGTACGAACATCCTTCGGATCGACAGGTTTATCAATAAAATGCTTGGTTGCATGACGTTTTTTATTTAACTCAAGAAATTTCATAAGCAAGTTCCTTTTCTATTTCTACTGCTTCTATTTTACCACATTCTGAAAGAGCTTGCAGAGATTTTTCATTGAGGACCCTGTTTCCTTTTCAACTAAGCTACCCGCCCTTCTATGGACTCAGATTATTCCGACGCAGGACTTTCTTTTTCAAAGAAGTGACCACTAGAGTCTTGAATTTTGTTGATGATATCATCGTAGTGAGAATTTCTTTCTTCCTCATAGAGATTATTGATTTCTTGATAGTTCAACGGATTTTCAACCTTTGGTTCCGGCTTGCGACTGAGGAAATCAATAGTCCCCAGAAGAACCAAGATCAGGATCACTAAAGAGGTCCAGCCAGTTTCCTTCTTAGGTAGCCGAACTCCCTTGGTAGAAAGAGATTTCCAACTAGGGGATTGAGGTAAGAGCTCATAGACTCTCTTTTGAGTCGGGAAGAGGGTCAACAATGCATACAAGGTTAGAAAGAGAAATGAGAAACTATGGACAGAAATCCAACTATATTTAATTTTCATCTTAAAGGCCTTATAACCAGCTCCCCCCATATACACTTCTAGGGCGAAGACGGCGATCATCAAAAGAAAGAAAATCAGGAATTGGACTTTCCATAGTTTTCTCAATCCTAAATACTCTTTTTTTAGAGCCTCTTCTTTCTCCTTAGCTTTGTCTACTTCTACTGGAGCTGGGGTGCTTGGTTTTACTTCGCTATTACTTTCAGTTGACCCTACTTTCTTTTCAACTGGTTCTACCTGTCTAATAAAATAGGCTTCTGCTTCCCTGATCGCTTTGCTAAGTTTTTCTTCCGTCAACAGATAAGGAAAGCCATCGATCACCCAATTGTCTTTCTTTTCTGGTTTATCTGGCTTCATAACATGAAGATCAAAGTGTCGTCCAACCAAGCTAATTGAAAATATCGCATCATAATATTCAGATCGAACTGAAAAATCAACGCCATAAAAACAATTAGACCTAACCAGTTTGTTCGCTTCCATAAAAGAAATATCCTTTGTAAACGTCGATCGGATTATCTCTTGTACTTGAGAAATATTCTCTTCAACTGTAGCAGGATCAAGAGGGAGCCTTAAACAAGAAAGCGTGACGGTAGAAGAATTCTTTTTTAGCTTCCCTTCTAGACTATCTTTAAACCAATCCAAGAAAGAAGTCATATTGGATACGGTTAAATCAATAGGCTGTTGAAGTGGAAAGGCTTGGCTTTCTATGCTAGAAGCCATTGGGTCTATCTCTAAGAAGACAAACTGCTGCCCCGCTATTTCAAAGCTAAAAAAAGCTGGATAATAAGGCAAAAGACAAGTAATAAGGAACCTACATGGTTCATTCTTTTCGAAGGGCCTTTTCCAGTAGTCTATTTTTGCTATTCCTTCGAAAGTCGATTCTATCATTCTTTCAAGGACTTTCACCTTTAGATAGATGTTTTGAGGAGTTACAGGTTCATTGAAAATTAATTCCGGTTGATCTAGGTAAGCTTTGATTCGTCGTAAACCTTCGTTAAGGTGATCGCAGTCATACTCATATCCAAGCGCATACCTTTCTTCACCCCAGTATAGTTTTAAATCTCTACCATCAATTAAAATATCTATTTTATTCTTGTAATCTTTAAGTTCAATATCAAAATTAAAGGTCGGACAATAAGCATTGAACACAATATTCTGTATGTCTATAATTTCAAAATTCTCACCAAAAACATGTTGAAGGGCTTCTCGGATATCCTTCTCCAAATGCTCTCTATGTTTATCGAAATTTAATCCCATTTCTTTGTCATTTTCCCTTATGCGTTTTTATAGACTCAAGGAAGGCATTAGCCTCCTGTAGATAATTGTGTTGTTCAATCAAGGAAGTTAGAAGCTCGATGTTATGGCCCCGATAGTTATCCTCGCGTCTCAACTCTTCATACATTTCGATAAAAGGAAGGCCTTTGGTCTTGGCTGATTCTAGCTCTGCTTCATAGTCATAGGCAACTTTTCGAAATTGGATATTGACCAATTCACCATTTTCAAGCTCAAGTAAGGTATACTGGGCTCGGTGATTTTTCAGCCCTACCCAGTCAAAATAAGGCATACCAATCGAACCTGGATTAATGATTTGTTGACCTTGACTACCGTAACGTAGAAGTTGTTTATGGACATGCCCATAGACGGCTACATCAGTAGTTTCATCAAGCAGCTGGTCAAATTTTTCGGTATTATTTTCAACCAGCAAATCACCACCATAATTTTTCTCAGGCAAATTATGAGAAAGAGAAAAGCGCAAGCCATCAACTTCTTTCTTGGCTACCATAGGTAGCTTTCTCAACCAATCAATATGCTCGGGGTTTAGACGCTCCATCAGATACTGGGTCAATCGCATAAGCTGGATTTCTTGGGGATCCTCTAAACCATATTGCCCATCTAAAGCCTCTAACACACAATCATCCCAGTTTCCTCGAACAGATGCTGTAATGGGAAGGTCTTTCAAAAGAGCCACCAAGTCATTTGCTCCCGGCCCAGGAAGAAAAATATCTCCCAGAAGCCAATATTCAGTCGCTCCCAAATTTTTAGCGTCCTCAAGCACTCCAGCTAAGGCTGTCGTGTTGCCATGAATATCTGATAAAATTGCAATCTTATGGTTCATTTTCTGCTCTTTCTTTATTGGATAGCATTCAGGGTATCCAAATCACTCTTATTTTTCTTCATTATAGCATAAAATCGCTAGAAGATTTTCACATAGAAATATTATCACCAAGATTCTTTTAAAAATATGTCAAAAATAGTTGACACTTTGTTTTAAAAAGAATATACTATAGTCAAATATATGCGACACGTTCTAAAAAGGAGAAAGAATGAACCGTGTGAAAGAATTCCGCAAGGAACTGGGAAAATCCCAACTTGAACTTGCCAAGGATATCGGTGTCTCTAGGCAAACCATCAACATGATTGAGAATGACAAGTACAATCCTACCCTGGAACTCTGTCTCAATCTCGCTCGCAGCCTCCAAACAGACCTTAACAGTCTCTTTTGGGAAGATGATTTTTAACAAAAGGAGAAAAAATGAAAAAAGAAACCTTTACTGAAAAACTGATCAAACGCACATATGGCATTTCTGGACCACTTGATGAACATAAGCAACGCGAGGCTGACCGCATCGGAAATAAAATCTTTATGGTCCTCTTTTATCTCATGATTTTTGGCAATCTCATTCCCTTTGTCCTTGCTTATAAATATCCCCAAATGGTCGCGTTTGGATATCCAATTATCATCTTTCTGGTTTCTATGGTTTGTGCTATCTATGTCAGCACTCAAACTAAAAAAACAGGTATTACTGCTATCGATCCTGATATGCTGAGCCAGAAAGAACTAAAACAATTGCGCTACCCTGGCCTTAAAGCCGGACTTGTCTATGGAGTTTTGATGTTCTTTGGGATGCCTCTTCTCAATGTCTTAACGGATGATAACAAGAACTATCTTAGTTACCTTTTCAATCTAGGCCATTTCACATCAATTCTTTTCGCAGCTTTCTTTTTCGGATTAATGATGCAACTTGTCTTCTGGCTTCGCATTCGAAAAGCCAAGGAAAATCAAGACGACTATTAGGAGGAATCATATGAAATCATTACAAACTTTAATTCTCAGTCATATTTTGGTCAGTATCTTTATCACAGTTTTCCTAGTTTATGGCTATATTACGCGTCCTTTTCTGATCATCTTCCTGCTAGCCCTTCCTGTCTTGAACAAAGGACAAAGATTTCAGAAAATCACATCAAAAAAAATACGCCTCTTAAACGCATCTCTCTGCTTTATCCTCGTATCTTTCCCACAACTGTTAACGGATTCTATGGATTGGAGATATCTCCTATTTCTAACCATCTGTATTGTTTTTAGTGTAGTCTACTTTTATACTCTCTATCAACTCTTTAAAGAAGTTAAGCAAAAAGAAGGTTATTAAGAGGTCACTACCATGAAAAAAGAAGACTTAACCACTCGCTTAGTTCGAAATTTCTTTCATATCCAAGGCCCCTTTGATAAATGCCGTCAAGAGGTCATCTACAAGGCTTGTGCCCGTTCCATGGTCCAAATCTTTTACTCTTCCTTCTTTCTCTTCCTGTTCTATCTGTTGTTTGGGCGCTTTATAGAGATAGTTCGAATGGCTATGCCCTATCTCTACTTCTTGATGATTTTTGCCCTCAGTCTCAAGGCAAGATATTCTACTAGAGGGCTCCACTTAGAAGATGATGATCAATCCGAGATTCCACAAATCACTTACAGCAAGCGTCAAATCAAGTTAAGAAGTTGGTTAGTTGGAACTAGCATCCCAACTCTCTACTTATTTATCCTATTTTCCAAAAAAGTAATCCTTGAAAATCACTCGATTACAGATTTCTTCTTGCAGTTTCTAGAACTCAAAATGATCGCATTTTTCCTACTAGTAGGACTTGGAGTAGGATCAATCTTCGGTACTATGACTTATTATTTTTTATCCGAACATGAGGAACAGTAGGTATAAGCTGAACTAATTAATTTACACGTTCGCGATAGAAGAACCCCCTAACACTTCTCCGTGCTAGGGGTTATTTTAGTTCCTTAAATATCTCACATATTCTACTAATACGTAGATGAGGATTGTTAAACAAATGATAGTTTCTAACCAAACGAGGAGGTTAAGGGCTGGAAACTGTAGGATGCCTTGGGCCATTTTCAAGGAAGTTGCTGTGATAATGGTTGGGAAAGTTAGGGCTGAAAAGGCTGGTTGGAAGCCCTGTTTTATAATCCTTTGTAAGCGACTAAGGACAAAGAAAAAGAAAACCTGTGATGCAAGGACCATGACCAGTAAAATCCAGCTAGGAAGATCTGGGCCTCCTATCCGAACTAGTGCTGCCAACAGGAGAGAAAACGGAGCACAATAGATCCCTTCTTGTCCTAGTAAAGCTAGTGGCAATGGATTTCTTTTCAAATCTTGATAAATGAGAGGATAAAGGATAAGGGTTAAGATAAAGCCAAAAATCCAAGCTCCATAGGCAATCCCAACTATCCCCACTACTGGGTAGGTCAAGCTTGCCACTGCGATTCCCACATAAAGAACCGTCCAACTTGGCGTTGCGCTCGTCCTTGGTTTAGCCTGTACGTAATTGATAGTAAAATAGATGATTAAGCCTACATCCAGTAGAAAGGCAAACCACCAGAGAACCTGCACAATGAAGTTCAAGCTAACTGGTAGAATCCGCAGCATATAGGTCGATAAAATCATCCCTGCCATGGGAAAGGTCGCCATTCCTGACAAGATGGGTGCTTTCTTCAGTTCTTGTTTGCTTTCTTGCCAATCACTAAGATGACTGTAAAGAAAATAAAACCATAGAATCAAGCCTGACAAACTAAAGACGTGGGACAATAGCGGAAAAGTATCCAAGATGAGATTGCCTGCACCAGCTAAACCCAATAAACAACCTGAAAAAGCCAAGGGAAGTTTTTTCATGTGAATCTCCAATAACGATGTTATTATTAGTATATCATAAAAGCCATTAAAAAAGCATACAAAAATGGAGTCCGAACCTCTCAGACTCCATTCTTTTTATGGCTTAGGCATAAGGTTGCAACTCTGGGTTAATCGGCGTGTTAGCAAGATTATTGGCATAGTTACAGAGGGTCGCCAAACTCACACCAAGAACGACATCTAAGGCATTTTCTTGCGTGTAGCCAGCTTCCAAAAACTCTCCGAGTGCTTCATCACCTACGCGTCCTTTGGTATTAATGACTGCCAAGGTAAACTTGGCAAGTGTATCCAACTTAGGATCTGTCTCAATTGGAGTGCGATTGCGAAGGGCTTGGAGAAGATCATCATTCATCTGGATTTGCTTGATAGAAAAGGCTGTATGTCCAGCCACACAGAAGGCACAACCGTTGGTTACAGCTGCTGTGATCTGGACTACTTCGCGCTCTACGGGTGTTAAACTATTGCGACGGTTAATAGCACCTACAGTACGATAAGTTTCTAAAGCTGTTGGAGCATTTGCCAAAAGTCCGATGAGGTTGGGAATGTAGCCATTATTATCTTTTTGAACCGTTTCAAGAACATCTTTGACTTCTGCTGGTGCTGATTCTACTGTGTGGATAGTAAATGTTGTCATAAGGGACCTCTTTTCATTTTCTTGACACTTAGTCTATCACAGAATTTCTCTCTTGGATAATATATATTTTTAATTGTATTGATAGGATTTCTTTATGAAAATAAAAAATCACACATAATGTGTGATCAGCTTATTTAGCAAAATACTTCTTCGTCTCAGCGATGACGACTGGTGATAAGGCCAAGATAGCAATCAAGTTTGGTAGAGCCATGAGGGCATTGACGATATCCGCAATGACCCAGACCATATCCAACTCGATGAATCCTCCTAGTAAGACCATGGCAACAAAGACCACTCGATAAAGCCAGATAAAGCGAACACCAAATAGAAACTCAAAGCAACGCTCTCCATAATAATTCCAGCCCAAAATCGTGGTAAAGGCAAAAAGCACCAAGAAAATTGTTAAAAGAGCTGGACCAAAATATGAAAAGACTGTTGAGAAAGCGGACTGAGTAAGGGCAACCCCGTCTAAATTGCCATTCCAAACTCCAGTCACCAAGATTGTCAGACCAGTCAAAGTACAGATAATCAAGGTATCAATAAAGGTTCCTGTCATGGAAATCAAACCTTGTTCCACCGGTTCATTTGTCTTGGCTGCTGCAGCCGCAATCGGAGCTGAACCCAAGCCAGACTCATTTGAGAAAACCCCACGCGCCACACCATTTTGAATAGCCATCCGAACACTAGCTCCTGCAAATCCTCCCACTGCAGCTACTGGGCTAAAAGCTGACGTGAGTATTATAGAAAGAGTCGCAGGTATTTTATCAATGTTCAGGAAAATAACTGTCAAGGTTCCCAAGATATAGATAATGGCCATAAAGGGAACAACTGTAGTTGACACCTTAGAAATGGACTTGAGTCCACCAAAGACTGCTATTCCTACGAAAACAGATAAAACAAGTGCAGTAATTGCCGGATCAATACTAGCTGTATTTTGAACGGATTCTGTAATGGAATTCACCTGGGTAAAAGTACCGATTCCCAAAAGTGCAACCAACACTCCAGCTATAGCAAAGAAGATAGCAAGAGGGCGCCATTTTTCTCCCATCCCCAGAAGAATATAGTGCATCGGTCCTCCCGCAACAGCTCCATGGTCATCCTTGGTCCGGTATTTGATAGCAAGTAATCCTTCAGCATACTTGGTTGCTATTCCAAAGAAAGCAGCCATCCACATCCAAAAGAGGGCTCCTGGCCCACCGACCTTGATAGCTGTTGCCACCCCGATGATATTTCCTGTACCAACAGTTGCTGCAAGGGCTGTACACAAGGCAGCAAAGCTCGAAACATCCCCATGCCCCTTATCCTTGGTAAAAATAAGCTGGAAGGCCTTAGGGAGACGCAAGATCTGTAAGAGTCCTAAACGAAGAGTTAAGTAAATCCCGGTGCCAACCAATAAGATCAAAAGGGGTGCTCCCCATACAAAAGCGTCTATTTCTTTTAGCAAATTTAACATACCATTCTCCTATCTATTCAACTCCAAAAGAAAGAGCACATGTTTACTAACATGTACTCTGGAATGCATCGATAAATGCCAAAAAAGCGCTCTATCATTGCTCTGTCCTTTTACCTGAGAGTTTGAGCAGTTGCCTGCCTTGCCCCTTCGGTGCCTTTACGGTCTCTCCAGAGTTCCGTCCATTTACAGTCATGGAAGTCAAAGGACTTTCCACTTCTATTAAACTTCATTCGGTGTTGTATTTAATTTTTACTTATTTTACAAGAAAAAGCAACTCTTGTCAATTGTTTTCAGAAAGTTTTATTGATGTTTTCAACTATCCTTACTCTAACCCTTAAAGGTTACGATAGTAGCTCCACTTCCACCTGCATTTTGCGGTGCATAGCCAAAGCTCTTGACTTGTTTATTTCTTTGTAGGTACTTAGTCACCCCTTCACGGATGACTCCTGTACCGATACCATGGATGATGTCCACTTGCGCCATATTGTTGAGCAGGGCTTGGTCGATAAAGGCATCCAAGGCTTCCATAGCCTCCTCGTAGCGTTTGCCACGAAGGTCTAGTCGAGCTTGTGGACCTTTTCCTGCTGCACGTTTAACGACGTTAACTTGTTTCTTCTTGACTGGCGCTTCTTTCTGGGCTTGAACCAAGTCAAACTCTTTATCCTCAAGTGTCATCTTAATCAAGCCAACCTGTGCTTCCCAACGTCCATCCTTTAGTTGATTGGTCAAGGTACCACGTTGACCATAGCTTAAAACGATAATATCATCTCCAACTTTTGGAGCTCGTTTTTTCTTGGCCTTTTGGAGGACCTTGTTTTTAGAAAGGTCAACTTTTTCAGGTGCTAACTTCTTGAGCTTGGCCTTGGCTTCGATAATTTCATGTGGTTTTAGTTGAGATTTGCTATGAAGATTTTTTAGAATATCATCACTTTCTGCCAGAGCTAATTCAACAATCTCAGCAGCTTGCTCACGCGCCTTATTGAGTTCTGTTTCCTTTTCACGGTTAAGCTCATTGTAGAGTTTTTTAAGTGCACGATTCATCTTGAGGTTCTCTTGCTCGACTTGGCGGATATTTTCAAGACGTTTGTGACTTTCAAGTGTTTGTTCTTCCAATTGCTCAATGATGCGATTGACATCATTGTCTTGGTTAATCTGCTTGCTAGCGTCACCTACAATGATATCCGACAATCCTAGACGTTTGGCAATTTCAAATGCATTGCTTCGACCAGGTACGCCTTGCATAAAGCGATAAGTTGGACGCAGGCTAGCTGTATCAAACTCCATGCTGGCATTCTGAACATAAGCTGTTTCAATCCCGTAAGCCTTGAGCTCAGGATAGTGAGTGGTTGCCATAGTCTTGACTTGACGCAAACGCAAGTCTTCTAAGATAGACATGGCAAGGGCTGCACCTTCTTGGGGATCTGTACCTGCTCCAAGCTCATCTAGTAACAAGAGCGAGTTTTGGTTGACTTTACCAAGAATATCAACAATATTGGTCATATGACTAGAGAAGGTTGAGAGACTTTGCTCGATGGATTGTTCATCTCCAATATCGGCAAAAATCTCCTCGAAAATCCCTACACGACTGCCATTATCGGCTAGAATTGGCAGCCCAGACTGGGCCATGACTTGCGTCAATCCTAAGGTTTTTAGCATGATGGTCTTACCACCCGTATTAGGACCGGTGATGACGATAGCTGTCAAATCCTTCCCAAAGTGCACATCATTTGCGACAGCATTCTTAACCAAAGGATGGCGAACATGGAGGAGTTGGATTTCCTGTTCCTCAGATACTTGAGGGACCACTGCTCCGGTCTCTTGGATAAAACGCACCTTGGTGCGAATCAAATCCAAACGTCCAATAATCCAGGCATCATTGGTAATTTCATCCGCATGCGGTCTTACTCGTTCAGAGATTTCTTGAAGGATACGCATCATCTCATAGCGTTCATCTGCACGAAGACTAGCAATTTCCTCACTTAGCTTAACTACTTCACGAGGTTCGATATAAACAGTGTTCCCACTGGCAGAAATATCGTGAACGACCCCAGCAATCTTGTTCCGATAGGTGTTTTTAACTGGAAGAACTTGGCGACCATTTCTACTAGCGACAATCCCTTCTGTCAACATCTGCGCCTTCTGCTTGAGAAGCTCTTGCAAGACATCACGAACTTGGCTCTCACTGTCATGGATTTTACGGCGGATTCGTGCTAATTCTTCACTGGCAAAATTCTCAATAAATCCTGCTTCGTTGATGGCTTGAAGGTTACCTTGCAGATATGGGAAATCATGAAGTTTCTCAAACCAATTTGCTAGGTGATCCAAGCGTACATTTTCAAGATTGTCATAGAAGTTTTTCAATTCACGACTGGCAAATATGACACGTTTGAGAAGGAGAAATTCCTCGATATTGAGGTCAGCACCCATCTCCAAACGTTTGGAGGTCGCTGCAATATCTTTTGTTGCCGAAATGCTGAAATGAGGATGTTCGACAAAGAGTTCTTGCATTTCCTTCATCTCTGCAAAAGCCTGCTTAATCTTATCCCCTTTATCTGTTGGGACTAGCTCTTTTAACTGCCCTAATCCCTGTTCCGTCAAAAGATGAGGCTCAAATAGAGCCTTGACCTTGTTAAATTCTAACGTTTCTAGTATTTTTGTATTCATCTTATTTCCTTAGTAAAAAAGTTATGGCTTTTTTTCATTTTCAAGTTTTTAAATCAATCTCTTACTTTTGAAATTGTAAACAAAAGGCTAGGAATAGTTCCCGCCCTTTTTATCCGATTAATTTAGTCACCCAAAGCTGTTTGATGAAACTAGTTGTGAATGGAATGCTTTGGATGATATGTCTAGCTACAAAGCTATTTTCAAGTGAATTTTGAACAATTTGTAATGGTACAGTCGCGAGGATGGTTAGCATCATCTGGAGAACAAATAAGGTTACTCCGACTGATAGAACACCCGCACCAATACGGTAGTATTTCCCATCAAGTATCTTAGTTGGCACTAGGTTTAGAAAAAGACCAAGCAAACGACTGATGCAATAAAAGACTGTAAAGGCCAAGAGGAAACCGATACCCGCATAAAAAACCTTATCCAATTGGAAAAGTTGATTGGATGGGAAAAAGAAAGTTCCCTGTCCTTCCTGGGGATTGGCATAGGGGATTAACAAGTTGAACTTCTGTCCTAAAGACTGGTAAGACTTGCTTGCTAAATAAGCGGAAACAATCGTCGCTACAAGATAAAAAGCTTGTAACACGATTCCTCTGCGATAGCCAATATAAAAGCTCCAAGCAAGAATTAATAAGAGTAGGAAAGAAATCATAGGGAATCCTCAATCTTACTCTGTTCTTGTTTAGCCGCAACCACCTTATAACGGAGTGATTCTAACTCTTGCTCCTTATCATCAAACTCGATCTCACGACTAAGCTGAGTAGACAAGCAGTTAACTGCTAATAAGATAGCTACTGTTTCATCATCAGCTCCAGGCATTTGTTCTTTGATTGCTTCATATTTTTCCGTTGCAACTTTCGCAATCTCCTCCATGAAAAGATTGTCATGTTCAGTTGTCAGCGTTAATGTTTTTTTCCCAAATGTAAACTTGAATCGATTTAAATTTGCCATAAAATTCACCTCACGATATTATACCAAATTTCACTAAGTTTGTCAGTTTTAACCAATTCTACTGCTTTTATGGTACAATAGAGACTATGGCAAGTATCACATTGACTCCGAGTGAAGAGGAAATTCAAGCTTTTGTGCAAAAGCATGAACAAACCCTCGCTCCAAGTAAAAATCCTTATATTCGCTACTTTTTCAAGCTTCCCCAAGCCACTGTTTCCATTTATACATCTGGAAAAGTTCTCTTGCAAGGTGAAGCCGCTGAAAACTATGCCAGCTTTTTTGGGTATCAAGTAGCACAAGTTACTAGAGGGCAAAATTTCCCCTTAATCGGAACAGATGAAGTCGGAAATGGTTCCTACTTCGGTGGTCTAGCTGTAGTGGCATCCTTTGTAACTCCTGACCAGCATGATTTTTTACGAAAACTAGGAGTTGGGGATTCTAAAACACTGACAGATCAAAAGATTCGTCAACTGGCTCCCATTTTGAAGGAAAAAATCCAACATCAGGCACTACTACTTTCTCCAAGCAAGTATAACGAAGTGATTGGTGAGCGCTACAATGCTGTTTCTGTCAAGGTAGCTCTTCATAATCAAGCAATTTTTCTCCTCCTTCAAAAGGGAGTCCAGCCAAAAAAGATTGTTATTGATGCCTTTACGAGTACTCAAAACTATGAGAAGTACTTAAAAAATGAAGCCAATCATTTCTCAAATCCAGTTACACTTGAGGAAAAAGCTGAAAGCAAATACTTAGCTGTCGCGGTTAGCTCTATCATTGCGCGTGATCTCTTTCTAGAAAATCTTGAAAATCTAGGCCGAGAGTTAGGCTACAAACTTCCTAGTGGGGCAGGTACCGCTTCTGATAAGGTAGCTAGTCAAATCCTTCGTGCTTATGGTATGCAGGGACTCAACTTCTGCGCCAAACTACACTTTAAAAATACTGAAAAAGCAAAAAAAATGCTAGAAAGGTAAATTATGAAATATTTAAAATCGTTTTTAAAAGAGTGGGGAGTTATCTTCCTACTTATCACACTAGTAGGGCTTAGTCGTATCTTTCTTTGGAGTAATGTGCGTGTAGAAGGACACTCTATGGACCCTACTCTAGCAGATGGAGAAATCCTCTTTGTGGTTAAACATCTCCCAATCAATCGTTTTGATATTGTGGTTGCTCATGAAGATGAGGGAAATAAAGATATTGTGAAACGGGTAATCGGATTACCCGGTGATACCATTCGTTATGAAAATGATAAGCTTTATATCAATGGACAAGAAACCGATGAACCTTATCTAGCAGAGTATCTCAAACGCTTTAAAGAAGATAAACTCCAAAGCACTTATACTGGAGATAGTTGGGATGGGAAAAAAGGCGAGTACTTCAGAAGTCTTGCTGAAAAAGCTCAAGCATTCACCTTAGATGTAAATTACAACACTAGCTTCACCTTCACTGTTCCAGAGGGGCAATACCTCCTACTTGGTGATGACCGTCTGGTATCTAGTGATAGCCGACATGTTGGTACTTTTAAAGCAAAAGATATCATTGGAGAGGCAAAATTCCGTTTCTGGCCACTCAAACGTATCGGAACAGTTTAAAAATACTAAGAGGCCGAGAATACCAATCTCAGCCTCTTCTCATTCTATTCTGAATGATCTTTTCTCATTCATGAATGTAAAGGAATTATATGGAAGTCTATTTTACAGGTACGATTGAACGTATTATTTTTGAAAATGTCAGCAATTTTTACCGTATTCTCCTCTTAGATATAGAGGATACCAATGCTGAGGACTTTGATGATTTCGAGATCATTGTGACAGGAACTATGGCTGATGTCATCGAGGGAGAGGAATACACTTTTTGGGGACAGATTGTCCAACACTCCAAATACGGAGAGCAACTACAAATTACCCGTTACGAAAGAGCAAAACCAACTAGTAAGGGCTTAGTCAAGTATTTCTCAAGTAGCCATTTCAAAGGGATTGGTCTCAAAACTGCCCAGAAAATTGTGGAACTCTACGGAGAAAATACCATTGATGAAATCCTGGAGCATCCTGAGAAACTCGAAACCATCTCAGGACTATCTTCTAAAAGTCGTGAGGCCTTCGTTTCTACACTTCGTCTCAACTACGGAACTGAGATGGTTTTGGCCAAGCTTGCAAACTACGGCATTCCCAATAAATTAGCTATTCAAATCCAGGATACCTATAAAGAGGAAACCATCGATATCGTTGAAAATTATCCTTATCAGTTGGTAGAAGATATCAAGGGTTTGGGCTTTACCATCGCTGACCAATTAGCACAGGAATTGGGGATTGAGAGTCAGGCACCTGAACGCTTTCGAGCAGGTCTTGTTCATAGCCTTTTAAATGCTTGTATGGAAAGTGGGGATACTTATGTTGAAGCCAGAGATCTATTAGAAAAGACTCTAACCCTACTTGAATCCTCACGACCTGTTGAACTGGAGCCCAGTCAACTTGCACAAGAATTATCCAATCTCATTGAAGAAGAAAAAGTTCAACAGGTTGATACGAAAATCTTTGACAACAGTCTCTTTTTCGCTGAAGAAGGAATCCACAATCACCTCATTCGCATCCTTGAAAAAGAAGAGCCCAATAAACATGAAATAAAAACCATCCAGGAGCATATTGCTACAGTTGAAGAAGAATTAGGTATCCAATACGATGCCATTCAAAAACAGGCTATCTGCGACGCTATCCAAAACAAGGTCTTTATCCTGACAGGTGGACCTGGTACAGGTAAGACCACTGTTATCAATGGGATTATTGGTGTTTATGCCCTATTAGAGGGGCTCGACCTTAGAAAGAAAAGCAGTCTACCGATTCTCCTTGCTGCTCCAACCGGTCGTGCAGCACGTCGCATGAATGAACTGACAGGCTTGCCTAGTGCAACGATTCACCGCCATTTAGGTATGACTGGAGACGACGATACCAGTCATTTGGAGGATTATCTTGATGCTGATTTTATCATCGTGGATGAGTTCTCTATGGTGGATACCTGGCTAGCCAATCAACTCTTCTCCAACATCTCCTCTAACAGTAAAATTCTCATCGTCGGAGATAGTGACCAGCTACCATCGGTTAGCCCTGGTCAAGTACTGGCTGACTTACTCCAAATTCCAAGTATCCCTCAAACACGCTTGGAAAGAATCTACCGTCAGAGTGAAGAATCAACCATTGTCACCCTTGCTAGTCAGATTCGTCAAGGAATATTGCCTGCTGATTTTACTCAGAAAAAAGCAGATCGTTCCTACTTTGAAATTGCTAGTAGCCATATCCCTGCGACCATTGAAAAAATCCTAGATGCTGCTATTAGAAGCGGCATCCCTGCTCGTGATATCCAAGTTCTAGCGCCTATGTATCGTGGTACAGCAGGAATTGACGCTATCAATCAACTCATGCAAGAACTGCTCAATCCTCTTCAAAATGGACAAATTAGTTTTGAAGCAAGTCAGTTTCATTATCGCACAGGCGATAAGGTGATTCATCTTGTTAACGATGCTGAAATCAATGTCTTTAATGGAGATTTAGGTTATATCACAGATCTGATTCCTGGAAAATACACTGAATCCAAGCAAGATGAAATCATGATCGATTTTGATGGCAACGAGATCTCCTATCCTCGAAATGAATGGTACAAGATACGCCTCGCCTATGCTATGAGTATCCATAAGTCTCAGGGTAGTGAGTTTCCAGTTGTGATTTTACCGATTACCAGTGCTAGCAAGCGCATGCTAGAGCGCAATCTCATCTATACTGCTATCACTCGCGCCAAAAGCAAACTCATTCTACTTGGTGAACTGCAGGCCTTTGATTATGCGACTAAACACATTGGAACGGCTCGCAAGACCTATCTAATTGAACGTTTCAGCGACTTAACTGAAAGCTCTGAAGAAGTAAATAAGCCTATTCTTGAACCCACCGATCAGACCGATTCGCAGCAATCCTACATTCTGACCGAAGAAAACTGGACCAGTATCCCAGCTATGATTGGAATTAGCCAGGATGACCTTCAAGAATTTTTCGGAAAATAAAGTATAAGAAAACCCACCGATTCGGTGGGCTTTTTATCTTTTCAGATTATTTTACTGTTGCAGTGCTTGTGATCAATTCAACAGCTTTTTTGATTGTGATATCGTGTTTCAACATGTCAGCTGAAAGCAAGCTTTGTACTTGGGCAACTTCCATGTTGTAATCTGCAGCCAATTGCTCGATTTCTTTTTGGATTTCTTCTTCTGAAGCATCAAATCCTTCAGCTTTCGCAACTGCTTCGATAACAAGGTTAGTCTTCGTACGTGACTCAGCTTCTGCTTCGTATTGTTTGTGAAGGTCTTCTTGAGTAGTTCCAGTGATTTGGAAGTACATGTCAGGGTTGATACCTTGACGTTGCAAGTTCCCAAGGAATTCATTTACTGAACGGTGAACTTCTTCGTGGATCATTTCTTCTGGAAGTTCTACGATTTCAGCGTTTTCAACAGCTTTATCGATTGCTGCACCTTCAACGGCATCTTTGTATGCTTCTTCTTTAGCAGCAGCCAATTCTTTGCGGTATTTTTCTTTCAATTCGTCAAGAGTTTCAACTTCTTCGTCGATGTCTTTTGCAAGTTCATCGTCAAGAGCTGGAACTTCTTTAGCTTTTACTTCGTGGATAGTTGTTACGAATTTAGCTTCTTTACCTGCAAGGTCTTCTGCTTGGTAGTCTTCTGGGAATGTTACGATAACGTCAACAGTTTCACCAGCTGAGTGTCCAACCAATTGGTCTTCAAATCCAGGGATGAATTGTCCTGAACCAAGTCCAAGTGAGAAGTTTTCACCTTTTCCGCCGTCAAATTCAACACCGTCGATAGAACCAACGAAGTCGATAACAACAGTGTCGCCGTCTTCAGCAGCACCATCTTTGATTACCAATTCTGCCAAGTTGTTGCGTTCACGTTCGATACGTGCATCTACATCAGCGTCAGTTACTTCTTTATCTACATCAACTGATACTTCAAGGTTTTTGTATTCACCCAATTTAACTTCAGGTTTTGTAACAACTTCTGCAGTGATAACCCAGTCTTGACCTTTTTCCATAGAAGTTACGTCAATTTTTGGTTGTGCAACTACTTCAAGACCAGCTTCTTTAACAGCTGCTTCATAAGCATCTGGCAAAAGAGCGTTCATTGCATCTTGGTAAAGTGCTTCTTCACCAAATTTTTGGTCGAAGATAGGACGTGGAAGGTGACCTTTACGGAAACCTGGAACGTTAAGAGTTTTCTTTACTGAGTTAAATACACGGTCCAATTCTGGTTTGATTTGGTCTTGAGAGATAGTGAAAGTCAAGACACCACGGTTTGTTTCTTTGTTTTCAAATGATACAGACATTCTGTCATTTCTCCTTAAAATTTTTAATACAGTCCATTATACCATATAGTAGCGAATTTTTTCAAGTAATGGATGCGCTTTTCATCCATGCTTGAGTTACATCTTAGCTTCCTTAAAATTCGTCAGGACCTACCAAGTGATGCTGAAAGGCATAAACAGCTACCTGTGTACGGTCACTAACCTGAAGTTTAGCAAGAATGTTCGAAACATGCGTTTTAACAGTCTTTAGGGAGATAAAAAGCTCATCTGCAATACGCTGATTTTCATAGCCTTTAGCGATTAGTTGAAGGACATCTCGTTCACGAGCTGTCAGATCTTCATGTAGTTCGACGTGATTCCGGTTGTATTCTACCTTCTTGCTCACCTCTTGTTCAATAGCGAACTCACCAGCTGCTACCTTACGAACAGCATGCAGCAACTCATCTGCGCTCGAAGTCTTGAGCATATAGCCCCTAGCCCCAGCATTCAAGACCGGCATAATTTTTTCATTGTCTAGGTAAGATGTCACGATCAAAATTTTAGCCTCTGGCCATTCTTTGAGAATAGCTAGTGTTGCATCAATCCCGTTGACTTCAGGCATGACAATATCCATGACAATCACATCTGGACGAAGCTCCAAGGCCTTGGAAACCCCTTCTGCTCCATTGGTTGCTTCTCCTACAACCTCTACATCATCTTGTAATTCAAAATAACTTTTTAAACCCAGACGCACCATTTGGTGGTCATCTACCAATAATAGTTTCATCTTACTTCCTCTTATTTATCCAAATCAAGCAAAGGAATGCGAATATCCACTGCTAAACCTTGCTTGGGAGCTGTTAATAATTGTATAGTCCCAGCCATATCTTCTACACGTTCTTTGATATTCCGTAAACCATAGCTCAGTTCGTCTCCATCATCTAGTTGAAAACCGCGCCCATTGTCTGCCACCTTCAACTGCAATTCAGTTTCCGTTTGATAAAGGTAAACATCCAGACAAGAAGCCTGCGCATGCCGAAGGGTATTACTGATCAATTCTTGGACAATACGGAAAATATGCTCTTCTATCTTTTTAGGTAATGCAGTTACCTGATATTTAAAACTTACCTTTAGATCACTTTTTTCTTCTAGTTCTTTGAGGAGTATCTGAATCCCCTCCACCAAACTCTTTTGTTCCAGTTCAATAGGACGCAAATGCAAGAGTAAAATACGCAAATCTCTTTGAGCAGTTTCCAAAATAGCAGTCACACTCTGAAGTTGTGTCTGCATCTTCACTCTGTCTAACTTGGAAGCTTGTTGACTGAGACCTGATAGTATCATATGAGCAGCGAAAATTTCTTGACTAACCGTATCATGCAAGTCACGTGCGATTCGCTTGCGCTCCTTTTCAACAATTTCTTCTTCTTTGACCAAGGCCTGATTGTCTGCTTTTTGAATAGCTTCTGTCAACAAACCAAGCTTTCCTGAAAGGTTTCTAAAACTTGCGTCTAAATCTGCATCTCCCAGACTTTCAATATCTTTACCAGCTAGCAGACGTTTGAGATTTGCTTGTATTCTTCTTTTAGAAATTTCATCAACCATTGTCCAGAATAGGACAAACAAAAAGGCTAGGGCAAAACTAAACATCAAAGCCAGAAACACGATTTTTTCTGTCTTTTCTAGATCCTGAAAAAGAGAGCTCCACTCTAAATCCAGAACCTTAAAAATGCTTCGAATTAGAAAGGCGACAAAGAGGAATGAAGTGAGACCAATTAAAATATAGGGCTGTTTTTTCATCCGCGCACCACCTCAACATCTCCAACCATAGTTGTCAAAAGAATCTTAACACTCTTTGGACTCTTGAGATAATCTCTAGTTTCTTGATGGAATTGTTCATTGCGTAGAGCACGTTTAGGCTGGTCAAAGAAGGTTAAATCTCCATACAGAGAATTGACACTAAGACTGACTTCCACATCCACTGGTACGATAATTCTAGTCGTACCGACTAGTTTTCTAAGGATGATGACATTATCATGATTGCTCAAAATCACGTGCTCTAGATGAACAGTATCTTTCCCCATGAGACGAAAAAGGTTGATATCATCAAAGCGACAAGTCTGATAACTTGAAAAATGGTGGAGATTCCCAAACCAGCGATTTTTCTCTCTCTTCACCGTCACAACTTCTTCAAAAATCAGATTGGTATCTTCTCTTTCCTGGTTCATCATAGGATAAAGTAAGAACAGGCTATATATCAAGGCCACAAAGATAGCCATAATAACAAAAGGATTGAGCATGATGATAAAGAAAAATAGGATGCTCACTGCCACTAATATAAGGTTATTTCCCTGTCTTCCAGTGTAGTATCGAATCAGCAGTAAAAACAAGAGCAAGATCAGCAGAAAACGGGAAAAATGCTCTGATACCATCATAATCAGAGCTCCTGTCAATAAACAAGCTTCAATAAATAGAAAAATTTGAAATTTTCGCATGTATCCGTCCTCTCTATTTTATTGTATCACAAAACCAAAATGTCACATCAGTCTGAGGAATGATAAAAAGACCGGGACCAAAATCCCGACCTCCTTATAGTTGATCTTTTGCTTCTTTTAATTTTCCATAAAGAAGATAGTCGACCTCTTGTAAATCCTCAATTTTTGCACAATTAAGGGCACACATAATCAAGCGTAGGTCTTCCTTCCAACTCTCAACAATAGAGATAACGACATCTACTGGGTAGTTTTCAACTAACTCTAACATAGTTCGCGATAGACCAACTGCTTTTGCTCCAAAGACCAAAGATTTGATGATATCTAGTGGATTGCGAACTCCTCCACTTACCAAAAGCTCCATCTTATCTTTCCAGTCTTGGGCATTGATAAGAGCCTGCATAGTTGATTGCCCCCAATCATTGAGGTAGTCCCGTTGCCCGCTACGACGATTTTCGATATAGGCAAAACTAGTTCCCCCACGGCCAGACAAATCAACCGTACGTATGCCTATCTCGTATGCCTTAGCAATGGTCTTCACATCCATGCCAAAGCCGACTTCTTTCAAAACAAGGGGAACAGAGATTTGCTCAGCATAATCTTTCAGATTACTTGGCCACAATCTAAATTGACGTTCACCTTCTGGCATGAGCAATTCCTGCATAACATTCACATGAACTTGCAAAAGGAGGGGATTCATTTCTTTTACCGTTTGTATCCCCAATTCAACAGGCTTGTCTAAGCCAATATTGGTTCCAAGTAGAAGGTTAGGGTGACTAGTTTTGACTGAGAAAGAATCATCCGATGGATCCTTAAGAGCAGCACTGTAAGAACCTGTCACAAATAAAATCCCGCAGGCCTCTGCCACCTGGGCTAATTTTTGATTGATTTCTCTGCCCTTGTCACTACCGCCTGTCATAGCGTTAATATAAAAAGGAAAGTCCCATTTTCGTCCTGCAAATTCTGTCGAAAGATCAATTTCATCTAAGTCATATAAGGGTAGTGAGGAGTGGATTAACTCCACCTCATCAAAACTATTATAAGAACTTTTTTGTTCAAGGGCATAGCGGATGTGTTCATCCTTCCGATTTGTCGTCATGTCCTATCCTTTCTTGATACAAGAGCTCAATCCCTAGATTAGCCCAGCGTTTTTTCAGTAATGTGGTCGAATCTTGGTCAAAACTGAGGGCAATGCCACAGTCTCCACCACCAGCACCACTACTTTTAGCAACAGCTCTCAAGTCTCTGCTGGCATTTTTTAATTGTCTGAGAGAAGGGGTGTAAATATCTGAACTCAAGTTTTCTAAGAGTTGGCTGGCTTGTTCTAGTAGCTCCATTATCTTTTCTTCTTGCCCTTCCTGCAAAGCCTTTACCAAGTTAGTTACTGTTTCTTTTGAAGCCTGCAAGAAGCTAGCGTTCATATTCTTCTTGATTTGCTTAACCATGTGACTAGACACCGCTACTTCCTTGGTCCAACCTACCAGAAAATCAAAGTCCAAGGCCGTTTCAACATTCCTAATAGAAAAGCCCCAGTCACGTGTTAATACAGTTGGCAAGTCTTCCTTTTCTAGCCATTGTGCCACTTTCTCGCGATCAAATGACTGATAAAGTACTAAGTCTTCTGAAACGATACAGGCGATGTCTCCCATGGAACCATTATCTCCTCGCTTGAGAAGTACAGCACTCGCTAGTTTAAACAAGAGGTCTCTTTCAGCTGGTCTTTCATAGAAAGCAAGCATGGCCTTGATAACCAAGACAACGACGCTACCACTAGAACCCAGACCAAACTTTTTGCCTTCACGTTCCATTTTCCCTCGAATCTCCAAGGAAAACGGCTGCAAGTCAACTCCTTGGGCAGTCAGATAGTCCTCCACCAAAGCAACTGTTTCTTGGATCAAGGCATAGGAAGAATCTGGGCGCATATCTACACTATAAGTAAACATATCTGAGTAGAGTCGATAAACTTCTGAGGACTCAATCTCAGCTGTCATATAGATGGGAATAGCTTTTATTAGTGCCAACTGTCCTGGTTCTAAAATGGCATACTCACCAGCCCAGTAGAGCTTCCCACAAGTTTTAACAATCGTCATCTTGGCTCAAATCCTTTGTCTTTGAAACGATTAAGCGATAGCGTTGACCTAAAAGTTTTGATAGATGTTCCAAGTCTTTTTCTAAACAAAGAACCTTTACATTAGGCCCCGCATCCATGGTGAAGTAACAAGATTCTCCTTGTTCTCTAAGCTGACGAACGAAATCCATAGCCTCATAACTCGCATCTGTCAAGTAAGAGAAGGATGGAGTTGCAGTCTTGGTCGTAGCATGCATAGCGAGAGCATTTTTCTCTGTTAATTCTCCAACCTTCTCAAAGTCGTTTTCCTTGAGGTAGACCAGCATATCCTTGTAGTCTTGTTCAGACTGACGAATCCACTCATCAAAAGTCGTTGAAGTTTCCACACAGAGTTTCATGCCATCCCGACTAGAGATTGGTTTTTTCTGGTCTTCCAAGACCAACATAATCATAGCTAGTTTCAAGTCAGTTTCAACTGGATAAATCTCTCCACTATCCTTATCCCAAGCTGCTATCGGTCCATAAAAACTACGAGATGAAGAACCAGATGCGAACTTAGCTTCCAAAGCTAATTCTTTACGATCTAGCCCTAATTGGAAGTAAGCATTGCAGGCTTTGACTAGAGCAGACAAACCACTAGAACTTGAAGAAAGACCTGCCGCTGTTGGCATATTGTTCTTGGTGTCAATACGAATAAAACCTACCCCTTCAGGACGATAGCGGTCAATGATTTTACGCATCTTGATATGTTCAGCTTCATTTTGCAACTGACCATTGATGTAAAACTCATCTGTCCTAGCATCTGCTGGCAAAGGTGAAAGTGTCGTCTCCGTAAACATATTTTCTAAAGTCAGAGAGATACTGCTAGTCGCGGGAACCATCTCTTTTTCTGCTTTCTTACCCCAATATTTGATAATAGCAATATTGGCATAGGAACGTACTGTTACAGGCTTTCGATCCATGTCTGAACAGCTCCTTTCTCTTCTAATCTTTCTGCGAGTTCTTGTGCTTGACTGACATTAGCAACCAAGGCGATGATGCAACCTCCTAGACCACCACCACTCATCTTGGCACCTAAAGCGCCATGTTCGAGAGCAGTTTCAACCAAGGCATCCGCTTCAAGGCTACTAACTCCGATTTCTTTTAGATTCCCATGAGCTTTGGTTAGAATTTCTCCCAGCTTCATGGCATCTTTTGTTTTTATCGCTTTTTCTGCTTCTTGGGTCAACTCTCCTAGCGCATGCAAGAAAGGTAGAGCATCCTTACCCTTGCTCTCAACAACTTGGATAGCTTCACGAGTATGTCCATAAACTCCAGTATCTGCAATGACCAGATAAGCTGATAAATCCATGGTTAATTCTTCAAAACCTACATTCTTGATAAAACGAATAGGCTGGTCACTTAGGCAAGTCTTAGCATCTAAACCACTAGGATTCATATGGGCAATCATTTCAGCTCGATTGACCAAAATTTCCAAAACATCATGTGGGAGTTCTGCTTGGTAATAATCAAATACTGCACGAATGGCCGCAATACTTATGGCTGCTGAGGACCCCATTCCCCGCTTTTCCGGAATAGCCGAGTCAATTTGACAACGAATGCAAGCATCCTGGATATTTAAATACTCGAGAGAAGCATACACAGCCATAGACAAGGTATCCTCTTCAAAAAGACGCCATGGTGTAGCTGCTGGAACCACCCGACAAGTCACCTCTACCTCTAAAAGAGGTAAAGAGATGGCTGGGTAGCCATAAACCACTGCATGCTCTCCTATTAAAATAATTTTACTATGTGCCTGACCGACACCAACTTCTTTTGTCATTTAATCCTACTATCAGATGAAAATCATCTGTTTCTAGATAAAATTTTAGAACTTTATTCCTTTCTATTTTATTATATTTTCACAAAAAAAGCGATTGTTTCCTTTCACAATCGCTTGTTTTCATTATTGTACCCACTCACCATTGTAGTTGACGTAGTAGCCACCTACAGTGGTATTCACAGCTAAGGCACCTGAACTATAAGCATAGTACCATTTACCATTAACTTGGAACCAACCTGTCACCATAGCTCCTGATGAACGGAGGTAATACCAAGTATTATCGACATAAATCCAGCCAGTTTTCATATCACCGTTTTGAGCATCTAGGTAATACCAAGTTGAACCATCTAGATACCAGCCTGTCGCCATAGCTCCTGATGAACGGAGATAATACCATTTATTACCTAAGTACTGCCAACCCGTTTGCATTGCAGCAGTTGTTGGATCAAGATAGTACCAAGTTGAATTGTCGTTAATCCAACCAGCACGTCTTTCACCACCAAGGTAGTCTTTTCCTGAAGAACCTGTTTTTGCTAGGTAATACCAGTTAGACTGATCGTAAAGCCAACCTGTTTTTAAAGAATGGTCTTGGTCAAAGTAATAGTTTGCTAATTTAAGAACTTCTGGGCCTTCCCAGCCTTCACCATGTTTTTTGCCAACAGTTAAGGAATCCTTAGCCTCTAATTGTTTCCAGCCAACAAATTCTTGTAGTACCCCATCTTGTCCAAAATAGTACCACTTGTGTTGAAGGCCGATTTCATTAACTGGTTGGTTATCTAATAAATTATCTCGGTAACCTGTCCCAGGAATTTCTATGTATTGCCAACCGATAACCATTTCTCCTCTATCACCAAAATAGTAGTTTTTGCCGTCTATTTTATGCCAATAGATTGCTTTATGGTCATCTTTTATATAATATTTTCTATTGTTCTTATCAACAAACTGTCCACCTGTAGTATCCGCAAATACTGTACTTGTTGCTAACAGACCAAAAAAGAATACTGCTAGTCCAACTTGCATCATTTTTTTCAAAAATTTCATTCTTGTTTCTTCCAAAATGATTGTAGCAAAAATCAAATCATATGTCAACATTTCAACGACTTCAAAAAAAGCAGTTACAAAACTGCAACTGCTTTTCTATTCTTGCATGGTGTAACCAACACCACGTACGGTTTTAATGTAGCTCTTTTGACCTTTCACGTCAAGTTTGCTACGTAGATAACGGATATAAACATCCACGATATTGGTTTCGGTCGCACTTTCATACTTCCAAACACTTTCCAGCAATTGCTCACGAGTTAAAACCTTCTTACTTCCCATAAGTGTAGCTAAGAGGTCATATTCACGACGTGTCAGAGCAATCATCTCCTCGCCACGATAGACGGTATGATGTTCAACATCCATACGCAGATTGCGATAAGCTGTCGGAACTTTCATCTGACTACAGTGTTGGTCGATGAAATCTCGACCTCGGAAGATAGCTGAAATACGACTGACCAAATCATCGATAATGATTGGTTTATAGATATATGAAACAGCGAAACGCTGGATTGTTTCAAGTTGGTCTTGCAATTCTTCTCGATGGTCCAAGACCATGATCACCGCAGCTGGCTTGGTTCGACTCAACTTATCTGCAAAATCCTGGGCTGTCATATCCCCTAGATGAGCATTCAGTAAAATCAAGTCATAGTCTGTCTGAAGAGCCATGAAGAGGGCTTTTTGTCCCTCTTCTACCTGATCAACTCGGTATTGCTCTTTTTGGAGTTCCAGACTTAAAAAATGAGCTAGATTTCTTTCTTTCTCAAGTAATAAAATCCGTTTCCCCATGGCTGACCTACTTATTTTTCGTCATACCAAGAGTAGTGGAATGTTCCTTCTTTGTCTTTACGTTGGTATGTGTGAGCACCAAAGTAGTCACGTTGTGCTTGGATCAAGTTTGCTGGAAGATCCGCTGAACGGTAGCTGTCGAAGTAAGTGATCGCTGCTGAGAAGGTTGGTACTGGTACACCAGCTTGAACAGCAAGAGCTACGATATCACGAACTGATTGTTGGTACTTAGCAGTGACATCCAAGAAGTACTCATCCAATAGAAGGTTAGCAAGATCTGCATCGCGGTTGTAAGCATCTGTGATCTTTTGCAAGAAACGAGAACGGATGATACATCCATCGCGCCAGATAGATGCGATGTCCGCAAATGGCAAGTTCCAGTTGTTTTCTTTAGAAGCTACACGCAATTGCGCAAAACCTTGTGCGTATGAGATGATTTTTGAGAAGTAAAGGGCTTGACGGATTTTTTCAATCAATTCAGCCTTGTCGCCTTCAAATTTGAAAGCAGCTGGTTTTGGAAGCACCTTGCTAGCGTGTACACGTTCTTCTTTGTAAGTTGAGATATAACGGGCAAATACTGACTCAGTAATGAGTGACAATGGCACACCAAGGTCAAGCGCTGATTGGCTAGTCCATTTACCAGTTCCTTTGTTTCCTGCAGCATCCAAGATGTAGTCTACGATTGGTCCATCTTGACCTTCGTCGTCTTTGCGTTTCAAGATATCAGCAGTGATTTCGATCAAGTAGCTGTCCAATTCACCCTTGTTCCATTCAGTGAAGATTTCAGCCATGTCTTCTGCAGAAAGACCAAGCAAGTGTTGCATCAGGTCATAGCTTTCTGCGATCAATTGCATATCCCCGTACTCGATCCCGTTGTGGACCATTTTCACGTAGTGACCAGCTCCATCAGGACCGATGTAAGTCACACATGGTTTTCCATCTTCAGGCGCTTTTGCAGAGATTTCTTCAAGAACGTCAGCTACCAAGTCATATGCTTCTTTTTGTCCACCAGGCATGATAGAAGGACCTTCAAGGGCACCTTTTTCACCACCAGATACACCTGTACCGATAAAGTTGATACCTGAGTTCGCCAATTCTTCATTACGACGGATGGTATCTTTATAGAAAGTGTTTCCTCCGTCGATCAAGATATCACCTTTATCCAAATGTGGAAGAAGGGCTTGGATGGTTGCGTCTGTACCAGGTCCTGCTTGAACCATGAGCATGATACGACGTGGTTTTTCAATTGAGTTTACGAAGCTTTCGATATCATAGCTTGGCACAAAGTTCTTATCAGGATGGCAAGCAACAACATCTTCTGTTTTTTCTTTACTACGGTTATAGATAGCAACTGTGTAGCCACGAGATTCAATATTAAGGGCAAGGTTACGACCCATTACGGCCATACCAACAACACCAAAGTTAGCTTTTGTCATGTGACACTCCTCTTAATTAATATGTTTTATTTTATCATGTTTATCTGTGAAAAGAAAGAATTTTATAACAATTTGACTAGTAGTCTAAATCATCAGCATGGCCAGAGCCATTACCTACAAAGTAACCTGTCTTACAGTTAAGGGTAAAGAGATAAGTTCCATCTGGTTTATAAAGATTGTAGTAACCATTGCCATTAACAATATTCACACGTTCCAAGATATATTTGTTTCCGGTGATGTATCCACGCGCACGTGATGTCTCAAGAATTCTTTCAAGGACACCATCTGCAAATGTCCAAGCAGGGTTACTGCTGTCATTAACAGCTGATTGATTGTACGGTACTCGGCTCACACCTCTTTGCAAATTAACGCCTTCACTCGATAAGCCACCATTAGTAGATGCAGAAGAATCGCTTATTGAAGTAGAGGGACTGCTTTCTGTAGTTGGACTTGACACTTCCTGGCTCGCTGCTGTTGTCGAATCTGTCGTCGTACTTGCTAGTTGACTCTTACCAAGACTGATTGCTTTATCTAGCAATTTATCAATTTCTGTATTTCCAGTTTTGATATCTGTAAATTTCGCGTCAGATTTGATTTTTGCATTTGTATCCAAGACACCATCTGTAATAGCTGGAGTTTCAAATTGAGAATTAACTTCTTGAATTGCTTTTATCTGTGTTTCTAAGCTATCATATTTTGATTTGGCTAGAGTATGTTCTCTCGCTCCTTCAAGTTTATCTAGAAGTTCCTTCAATTGATTCAGTTGACTAAACTGGCTATTTTTAAGAGCCGTTTTGTTTTCATCGGTATAGAATGTATCGTAGAGAGTATTAAATTGTTCCAAAACTGACTGATTACTTACCAAACCTGAATCTGCCGCTTTCGTTTGAATTTCTTGAGAAGAACGAGAAATTTGGCGATAAACGTAATATGAACCTCCCAAAATTAAGAGGAAGAGTAAAATAATGACTGACAGGATTGCCAATTTTTTCTTACTTTTTGGCTTCTCAATAGACTGATCAGAACGAGAAAAGGGTTGCAGTTGTTCGTCAGTTTCTTCATCAACTACTGCAGCTTGCGAATTAGCAACTTCAGCCATTTCAACAGCATCCAATTCGTCTTTAAAAGGTTGCTCGAGAACTTTTGTTTCTTCAGCATCAACTTCTTGAGCTACAATCTCCGTGGTCTCTGCAGCTACTGCATCTGCAATTGTTTCCCCTTCTGAACTTGATGTATTTTCTTGTTCAGTCGTTTCTCTCACTTCTTGAATCATATCATCCAAGCTTTGAACAGGCTGGTCTTTTTTTGTTTGTAAATTTTCAAACTTATCAGCTTCGATTTCTTCACGATGTTGTTTAATATATTTGTCCAAGACCGTATCTTCTGGAGTTACACCTGCCTCAACTTCTTCGTTCTTACGAATGGCCTGACCAACCGTTAAATCTTTCGCTTCTTCAAATTCAAATTTAGATTCTTGCTCACCCTTATGATGGTGGTTACGTCTTTTCTTACTCATTTGCATTCCTTTCTGATTTGGCATCTTGTCTTTTCACTCGTTGACCAAAATATTGATATAAATCAACTTTCAAAGTACCGTTGTAAAGTTTTCGTTTTTTATCTGCTTGGCTACCATATTTACTTTCAAAAGCTTCATCACTAGTCAAGATAAATTTACTCCATGTCTTGAGTGGTGCAAATACTTCTCCCATCTCAGCGTAGAGTTTGGTCACTCCTGCATCGTCTGACAAACGCTCCCCATATGGTGGATTCGAAATAATAACCCCATTAATCTTGTCTGTTCGTAAATCCTGCACGCGCATCTGTTTAAAGAGGATGTCCATAGAAACTCCTGCCACCTGGGCATTAGCCTTGGCAATTTCTACCATGCGTCCATCAATATCACAACCCATGATATCTAGCTCAATCTCTCGATTGATTTTTTTGCTTGCCTCTGTGCGGACTTCCTGAATCAAGCGGTCACTGACCCAATTCCAATCCTCGAAGGCAAAGGAACGGCGTAAGCCTGGCGCCATATTGCGAGCAATCATAGCAGCTTCAATACAGAAGGTCCCTGACCCACAGGTTGGATCAATCAGAGGTTTATCTGGATACCAGTTTGATAATTGCAGGATAGCCGCTGCCATGTTTTCCTTGATTGGAGCTCCACCCTTTTCTGTTCGATACCCACGTTTGAAAAGACTAGAGCCACTTGTATCAATCAGAACTGTCGCTACATCTTTAAGAATCGAAACCTCGATTTTAAACTCTGGTCCATTCTCCATTAATGGGACACCTTCTGGCCTTGTATAATGTTTCTGCAATTTCTTGACAACAGCCTTTTTAGAAATAGCTTGGACACTCGGTTCATTATGAAGTTTTGATTTAACACACTTAGCCTTAGAGATTGGAAAACGTGCTCCGAGCGGAAGATAGTTTTCCCAATCAAGAGCAAATACTCCCTGAAAAAGTTCTTCAAATGTTTTTGCAGGAAATGTTCCAACAACAATCTTAATCCGATCTGCAGCTCGAAGCCACAGATTGCTTTCAATAATTGTCTTCACATCTCCTTCAAAGCGAACTCGACCATTCTCAACTTGACAGTCGTAGCCTAGTGCACGCACTTCTCGACCTACCACCGCCTCTAAACCTGCCGCAGCAGTCGCGATTAAATTAAATGTTTGTTTCATGTCAGTCTCTAAAGACCTTTCTCTTGTTCACTTTTAAAAAATGAGGTTGAGAAAGATTTCTCAGCCCCAACCTATATGCAATTTTCTATAAGCCATGTTTTGTTCCAGAAGTGACTAGGACCACTTCTTTCGATAATCATCTGTCTACCACTAACAGCTAAAAGCTGCTAGTAGTCAGAGTACTACGTTCGTTTCCGCGCACTCCATGCCCCGACCAAAATTTGGGTTGCTAGCTTGAGGGGTTTACCGCGTTCCACTCTATCTGTTTCCAGAAAGACTACGTCACTGTGGCACTTTCAGAGCTACTAAAACATATCCGAAAACTTAGTCTATTCACTCGCCGTAACGATTTCTCGTCCCTAGGCTTATGGTTTCGCCTAGCACAAACACTACAGGCATCACAGCCTGTGCTAGCATGGACTTTCCTCATAAAAAGATAAACTCTTCACGCGATTATCCAAAAATTGCACAACTGTATGATTCTTAGAAATCAGAGTTTTCTACGATTTGTTTTCCAAATACTTCTTTTTCAAGACGATTCAAACGTTTCAAAATATCAAAGTTGGTCATAGAAGTTGTGCTTCCAAGATCTGCAGGTTCAGAAGCAACAGATACAGGTGCTACTTGAGGTTTATTTGCTAATTCTTCTTTTAATTCTGCGATTTCCAAGCGAAGGGATTTCACGAGGGCCGCATAGGTTTCATAATCCTTGATAACATCATCTAAGAATTCATCAACCTCTGCTTTACTGTATCCACGTACTTCTCTTCCAAAATCTTGTTCAAAAATATCCTTTGCTGTAAAAATAATACTTGCCATGTCTCTCTCCATTCTCAGTTACTAGTATTATTATATAAAAAAAGGCAAACAAAAAGCAAGGTCAAAGCCTCAATTTTCGGAAAAATTTTCGGCTACTTCATTTAAATCCTCAAATGTTAATATTTTTGTAATATAGTTGTCTTTCTTTTTCATCCGTTCGTAAAAAAATCTCAGTTTTGTTTCATTTTCTTCATCATAAAAAAGGTAGGCACCATCTGTATTTTCGAGCAAAAAAATCTGATAATCTCTCAATTGACCTTTATGCTCATAAGCAGGGTAAGCATACTTAATAAAATCAACCTGTTTAAAATCACTCAATTTAGCTTGATTAGCCTCGTTCCAATTTGATCCATGTGCTTCAAAGTCAAAAATAGTTGCTAGTTGAAATCCATAGTCTTCTTTCATCTCCTTAGCAACTTCTAAAACCCAATGTTCAAATCCAAGAGTCCCCGTAAACACTAGCCATTTCAATCCTTCTTCAGCTAATCTTTCCAAGTCTCTATGGATAGCTTTTTTGATGATTTTTAAACGGATATCCTTTTCATTAAATAATCCCAAATCAAAAGCTGAGTATCCCAAAACCAAGGCTGTATGCATTTTTTCACCCTTTCTAAAGACCTTTATGGTATAATAGAGTGATGTTATTGTACCAATAAGGAGGATTATGGTCAACTATCCACATAAACTTTCATCTAAATCAAGCAAAACTTCCCTACCTCAAACTAAAAATTTCGCAAATCGGGGAATGAGTTTTGAAAAGATGATTAACGCTACGAACGACTACTATCTCTCACATGGAATGGCAGTCATTCATAAAAAGCCAACCCCGATTCAAATTGTACGAGTCGACTATCCTCAGCGGAGTCGTGCTAAAATTGTTGAAGCCTATTTTAGACAGGCATCAACAACTGACTACTCGGGTGTTTATGAAGGATTTTATATCGATTTCGAAGCCAAGGAAACTAAACAAAAAAGAGCTTTTCCGATGAAGAATTTCCACTCTCATCAGATTTTGCATATGGAACAGGTCCTTGAACAACAAGGAATTTGCTTCGTCTTAATCCATTTTTCTTCTTATCAGGAAACGTATTTATTACCGGCAATTGACCTCATCCGTTTTTATCGTCAGGATATGGGGAAAAAATCAATGCCGCTTGATTATATTCGAGAGCACGGTTTTGTGATTGAACAACAAGCTTTTCCTCAAATACCTTATCTCGATATCGTCAAACAACATTTACTAGGTGGTAAAACAATATGAATAAACAACTTATCTGGCGCATTGCTAAATATCTAGGAATTGGAATCTTAGCTGCCTTTATCGCTTCGATACTAATCGGTGGAAGTGTCTTCTTCTATTATGCATCTAAAGCGCCTGAACTTACCGAAAGCAAACTAGTCGCAACAACTTCAAGTAAAATTTACGACAGTAAAAATGAATTAATTGCAGACTTAGGTGCGGAGCGTCGTGTAAATGCTCAAAGTAGTGAAATTCCAACAAATCTTGTTAATGCAATTGTCTCTATTGAAGACCATCGTTTTTTCAACCACAGAGGGATTGATACCATCCGTATCATGGGGGCTTTCTTACGAAATCTTCGGAGCAATGGTCTCCAAGGTGGTTCAACCTTGACCCAGCAGTTGATTAAATTAACATATTTTTCAACATCTTCGTCAGATCAAACTATCTCTCGTAAGGCCCAAGAAGCATGGTTAGCCATCCAGCTAGAAAGAACTGCAACCAAACAAGAAATTTTGACATATTACATCAATAAAGTATATATGTCAAATGGTAACTATGGTATGCAGACTGCTGCGCAAAACTACTATGGTAAAGATTTAAAAGACTTATCTATTCCACAACTTGCACTGCTCGCTGGCATGCCTCAAGCACCGAACCAATACGATCCTTATTCCCATCCAGAAGAAGCTACTGAACGTCGTAATCTAGTCCTATCAGAGATGCAAAAACAAGGTTATCTGACAGCTGAGCAATACGAAACAGCTATCAACACACCAATCACTGATGGTTTACAAAGCCTCAAAAGTAGCAACAGTTATCCTCCATATTTAGACAATTACCTCAAAGAAGTCATTGAACAAGTTGAAAACGAAACAGGTTACAATCTTTTAACTACTGGTATGGATGTCTATACTAACGTGAACCAAGACGTTCAAAAACGACTCTGGGATGTTTACAACACCGATGAGTATGTAAATTATCCTGATGATGAAATCCAGGCTGCTTCTACTATCGTTGACGTTACAAATGGTAAAGTCATCGCACAACTTGGTTCTAGACACCAGTCAAGTAATATTTCTTTCGGTATTAATCAAGCGGTCGAAACAAACCGTGACTGGGGTTCTACTATGAAACCTATCACAGATTACGCTCCCGCGCTTGAGTATGATATTTATGACTCTACTGCATACATGGTAAAGGATGTACCATATAACTTTCCTGGTACTAATACTCCCGTTTATAACTGGGATCGTGGCTATTATGGCAATATTACACTACAAACTGCCATTCAACAATCTCGAAATGTTCCAGCTGTAGAAACACTCGAAAAAGTTGGACTAGAAAAAGCAAAAACATTCTTAAATGGACTCGGCATAGATTACCCCTCTATGCTTTACGTCAATGCTATTTCAAGTAATACAACCGAGTCTAGCAAGAAATATGGAGCAAGCAGTGAAAAGATTGCTGCTGCTTATGCTGCCTTTGCTAATGGTGGTATCTACCACAAACCAATGTACATTAATAAAATTGTTTTTAGTGACGGAACTTCGAAAGAATTCTCTGACCCAGGTTCACGCGCTATGAAAGAAACAACTGCCTACATGATGACCGAAATGATGAAAACTGTATTATACTCTGGTACAGGCCATGACGCCTATATATCATGGCTTCCACAAGCAGGAAAAACAGGTACATCTAACTACACAGATGAAGAAATCGAAAATCAGATTAAGACTAGTCAATTTGTTGCACCTGATGAAATGTTTGTAGGTTATACTCGCAAATATTCAATGGCTGTCTGGACAGGTTATACTAACCGTCTTACTCCAATCGTTGGTGATGGTTTTAATGTTGCTACTAGTATCTATCGTTCAATGATGCAATATCTAGCCGAGGATGACCATCCCGGTGATTGGACCATGCCAGAAGGACTCTATAGAAGTGGAGATTACATCTTTAAGAATGGTGCACGTAATAATTGGATAACTCAAACTCCTCAACAACCTATTACAGAAATTTCAAATGCAACAACAGAAAACCAATCCTCTGTCACTGAAGCTACTAACTCTAATACCACCCAAAATCCTTCGGTACCAAATACGAATCAACCTCCTCAACAAAATCCTCGACAAAATCCAAATCCTCAAGGACAACAATAATCAAAAAAAACCTAGGAATAGTTTCCTAGGTTTTTTAGCGTAAAAAAGGTGGAGTTAATCACTAACTCCACTTTCTTTTATTTGACATGGTTTGCAAGATCTTCTTGCGCTTTTTTATTGGATTCTTCTTTTTCTTTCTTCCATTTATCTTGAGCTTTTTGATATTCATCAGCAGTTACTGGTTTATCTTGAAGTTCAAGGTATTTGTACAAGAGAGGTTCAGTTGTTCCCTTGTTACCTGAGTAAGCAAATGGAAGCGTAAATGGTACCATCTTAGACAACATTGGACGTCCAGTTTGAGAAGATGTTGGAATAATCAAAGCGCTATCTGTCAACCAAGCTTGAGCTGCAGCATATTTGTCATAACGTTTTGAAACGTCAGTGTTTTCATTTCCAGCTTCAACAACCATCTTTTCGTAGTCTTCCAAACCAACTTGTTTGGCAGCAGCATTATTTGTTCCTGCATCAAATCCTAGGTAAGTTTTAGTGTTTTCACCGACTGATGGTTTGATGATATCAAGGTAAGTAGATGGGTCTGCAAAGTCTGGAGTCCAACCAACGTTATCTGAAAGGTCCCAATCTTCCCCAGCAGCTGATTCTGCAAAGTAAGTGACATTGAGAACTTCATCTTTTGGAAGTTGTTGGATATCAACGACTACGTTATCAGTTCCTAATGTTGCTTCAAGTGATTGTTTCAATGATTGAACACGTTGTACTTTTGTAGTACTTGTTTGGTCAACCGGCATATCCAAGTGAATTGGGAATTGAACACCTTCTGCTTGGAGAGCTGTCTTAGCTTTAGCAAATTCTGCTTTTGCTTTTTCTGGACTGTAAAGACCGTCTTGAGCATCGTCTAGGTTAACATCTTTCCACTCGTCACCATAGGTCACCAATTTTTCCTTAACTAATTCACCAAAGTTTTTACCATCTGCTTGAACAAATGTTGGTGGTACGAACAAGTTACGAAGAAGTTTTGTTGCTCCACTTTCTCCATTGATTTGAGAAGTATAAGCTGTTCTATCAATACCGAAGGCAATCGATTGACGGAAGTCTTTGTTAAGGAGAGCTTTCTTAGTTGAAGTTTTTTGCTCATCTGTAGTC
Source organism: uncultured Streptococcus sp. (assembly GCA_963548045.1). Classification (GTDB taxonomy): domain Bacteria; phylum Bacillota; class Bacilli; order Lactobacillales; family Streptococcaceae; genus Streptococcus. Next base: position 16,144 of record CAUUTJ010000002.1, on the reverse strand, counting down.
TTAGAAGTATATTTATAAGACTGACGATCAATATTGGTACCAATTAAGTAAGTTGAAGAATCTTGTGGTGTATAAACGATATTGTCTTTAAACTCTTTTTCAGTTTCAGGATAACTTGCACTTGTTGGGAATAGACGAGCCGTTGAGAAACCACCAGACTTAAAGGTTTCTGCAGGTTTGTTTGTATCTTGACCATCCCAGAATGAGAGTTTTACTTTATCAATATGAACATTGTCCTTATCCCAGTAATTTGGATTCTTTTCAAATTCTACTGAAGATTTAGCTACCAATGATTTCAACAAGTACGGACCGTTATAAAGGATACTACTTGGATCAGTTGCTTTGGCAAAGTTACTTCCTTGTGAAGTAAGGAATTCTTCATTGACCGGTGCAAGAACACCCATAGTTGTTTTAGAGTTCCAGAAGCTTTCAGGTTTGTTCAAAGTGTATTGAACTGTCTGATCATCAATTGCCTTGATTCCAACTTCAGAAAAGTCTTTAACTTCACCTTTCACATATGCATCAAGACCCTTAATAGAATCTTGAACGAGATAAAGTGCTTCTGATTTATTGTCAGCTGCATATTTAAGACCTGTTACAAAGTCTTGAGCTTTCACAGCTGCGTACTCTTCACCTTCAGAAGTATACCATTTAGCATCTTTACGGATTGTGTAAGTGTAAGTCAAACCGTCTTGAGATACAGACCAGTCTTCTGCCATTGATGGCACAAAGTTTCCGTAGCGGTCATTTTCCATCAAACCGTCAATGACGTTACTAGTGATATTAGCAGTTGCTGCTTTACCAGTTGTCAAATAGTTGAGGTTGTCTGGGTCGGTTTCATACGTGTAAGAAAAAGTTTTCTCACCTTTTGCGCTCGAACCTGAACAAGCCGCCAAAACACCTGACGCTAACAGAGTCACTCCTGCTAGGGCCATTACTTTTGAAAATTTCATAATAAACTCCTTTATGACTTTTTATACATTATAGTCCCTTTTTTGCTAAGTGTCAATACAATTTTCAGAATTTTTCAAATTGATTTGAAAATATTTTTTTCTATTTCTAACTTTTCAATAAACATCTGATACAAAGTTCTTTTTTTGACAATTATCAAATAAATCTTTATGATATAATGAAAGAAGAAAGTTGAAAGGAAATACTATGTCAAAAGAAGTTATTGTTGAAAGTTTTGAACTTGACCACACCATTGTTAAAGCACCTTATGTCCGTTTAATCGGAGAAGAAACAGGTCCTAAAGGAGATATCATTTCTAACTTTGATATCCGCTTGGTTCAACCAAATGAGGACTCTATCCCTACTGCCGGCCTCCATACAATTGAGCACCTCTTAGCTAAGCTCATCCGTACTCGCATTGATGGTATGATTGATTGTTCCCCATTTGGTTGTCGTACAGGTTTCCATATGATTATTTGGGGACAGCATACTAGCGCTGAAATCGCATCTGTTATCAAAGATTCGCTGAAAGAAATTGCAGAGACAACAACTTGGGAAGATGTCCCAGGGACTACCATTGAATCTTGTGGCAACTACAAGGATCACAGCCTATTTTCAGCTAAGGAGTGGGCTAAATTGATTCTTGAACAAGGAATTTCAGATGATGCCTTTGAACGTCACGTTATTTAACAATAAAAAAAGAACCAGCTTTTCAACTGGTTCCTTTTTTATTCTCAAAACTTTGATTTAGGCTTTTTCACGAATGACCAAGACACCATCTTCCATGTCGGCTTCAAGGTGTTTAGCATCAAGATTATCCAAATGGAAGTCTGTTACTTTGTCACGGATTTGTTGTTCAACCACACGACGGAGAGGACGAACACCCATGACTTCATCATAACCTTCTTCAGTCATGTATTCTTTGGCTGCATCGCTCACTGCCAAGTCGATTTCTTTCTTAGAAAGAGTCTTATTGACATCAATCAACATCAAATCAACAATCTTAGAAAGATCTTCCTTACTCAAGTGTGAGAATTCAATCACAGCGTTGAAACGGTTCAAGAATTCTGGACGGAAGTAAGGTTTCAAACGATCCATCAATTCTGGTTTATCCGCATCTTCTGTCAAGTTCGCTTCATAACCAAAGCCAGCGTTCGAAGTAGCAATGATTACAGTATTCTTGAAGTTTACAGTGTTACCTTGACCATCTGTCAAACGACCATCATCCAAAACTTGGAGGAGAAGGGTGATGACTTGAGGGTCAGCCTTTTCAATTTCGTCGAGAAGGACGATTGAGTATGGGTTACGGCGAACACGTTCTGTCAAAGTATTGCTATTGTCATCATAACCAACATAACCTGCTGTTGTACCAATCAATTTAGAAACGGCTGTGCGGTCGCTGTATTCTGACATATCCAAACGGATGATGGCATCTTTGGTTCCGAACATATCAAGAGCCAATTGTTTAGCCAATTCAGTCTTACCGACACCAGTAGGACCTACAAAGAGGAAGCTACCGATTGGACGGTTCCCTTCGTCAAATCCTGCACGGTTCCGACGGATAGCACGTGCCACTGCTTCAACGGCTTTATCTTGACCGATAACCTTAGTTTGCAAACGGTGACCCATATCTTTCAAACGTTCGATATCAGTTGCACCCATTTGTGAAACAGGAATACCTGTCATACGTTCTACAGACTCAGCTACGTCATTTACAGTCGCTGTAACCTTGTGATCTTCTGTATGGTTAGCAATTTGCTTTTCAAGTTCTTCGATACGAACTTTTGCATTTAAAGCTGCTTCATAGTCTTCTTTAGCAGCTGCAGCCTCTTGTTTAGCTTTTTCTTCTTCAATTTCATGTTCCACAGCATGTACATCTGTTACTGGGTGTTGTGCAGCCAAGTGAGCAGCTGTCACATCGACAAGGTCGATAGCCTTATCAGGCAAGCTACGTTGTGGAATGTATTGAACAGAGTAATCAACAGCTGCTTTCAATACTTCATCTGGCAAAATGACGTTGTGGTGTTGTTGATAAAGATCACGAATACCTTGGAGAATTTTGAAAGTATCTTCAGCAGATGGAGCATTAACTTTTACTTCGTTGAAACGACGAGCAAGGGCAGCGTTTTTCAAGATTGTATTACGGTATTCATCTTGAGTTGTTGCACCAATCACTGTCAATTCTCCACGTGAAAGAGCTGGTTTTAAGATATCAGCAAGACCTTTAGATCCTTGACCATCCCCTGTGCTACCTGCGCCAAGGATTTGGTGGATTTCGTCGAAGAAGAGGATAATATTTCCAGCTTCTTTGACTTCGTTTACCAAGTTTTGAATGTTTTCCTCAAAGCTACCACGGTATTGCGTACCAGCTTCAAGACCTGAAATATCAATTGAAATGATTTCCTTGTTCTTGATTGCTGCTGGAACATCACCATTCACGATAGCTTGGGCAAGACCTTCTACTACTGCCGTTTTACCAACACCAGCATCACCGACAAGAACCGGGTTATTCTTTGTACGACGAGAAAGGATTTCAGATGTTTCTTGAATTTCCTTGTTACGTCCAATAACCGGATCTAGCTTCCCTTCACGAGCTTCAGCAGTTAAATTACGTCCAAGTTTAGCAAGAATACCGTCTTGTTTCATAGCTTTACCTTGAACATACTGAGCTTGATCACTTCCTTCGCTAGGAAGTTGACCTGTTTGACGGTAAATCGCAAATTCTTCAGGTGTTACTTCACGACCGTTAATCAAGTAGCGACGGTTTTCTGAACTGTATCCACGCATACCACCCATCAATTGGTTAAACAAATCATCCATGTTGTTAAAGTTATTAAAGTTGTTATTCATATTTCATACCTCGTTAAATTCAAAATTAGTTAGTCAAATAACTTTGACTTTCTCTGACCTTTGTTTTAAAAAATTTAGACTAGCAATTTGCTACTCTACGTATAATTTCTGGTTTTTCTTTATCCAATATAGATTTTGTAATTGGAATTCTAAAAATACTAATGTTCATTATAGGTTGTACCTCATTTCTAGGTTTTACCCATACTTTGATCTTAAGATAAATTACACAATCACCTTAAAATCAAGGTTTTCTAAGGATTTTCTCATCCTTATGTTCTTAGTATATCACTTTGGTCAGTATTAGTCAAGAGTTTTGACCAAAATTGACCAACTTTTTTTAAATATTTTTTTAATACTAAAAAACCAGTCAAAATGACTGGTTTTCGATTTACTATTTATGAATCTTAGCTCAATGCATCATCCATTGAAAGAACTTCGTGGAAGACACGTTGTGTCAATTCAGTTTTTTGTTCTGGAGTGAGGTATTTAGTGTTTACACAGTATCCAGAGATACGAACGATTACGTCTTCACCTGACATGATCTTTTCGTAAACATCGTTCAAGTCCATAACGTTCAAGTTAACGTGTTGTCCACCGTTTTCGAAGTAACCATCAAGGATTGTTACCAAGTTATCAACTTGTTCGTCACGAGTTTTACCAAGAGCACGTGGTGAAACTTGAGTTGTCAATGAGATACCATCAGCTGCATAACCAAAGTCAAGGCTAGCAAGTGAGTTCAAGTTTTGCAACCATCCACCTTTAGCTTTGTTAGATGGGTTAGCACCTGGTGAGAAGAATTCAAGTTTAGACAAGTTCACAGAACCATCTTCGTTGAGGTATACACCTTTGTGGACTGGTGAGTTACCAGTTTGTTTAGAGTAAGCAACGTTAGATGTGATTGTCAAAAGTGATACAGTAGCTTCTGCGTCTTTGTAAAGTTTGTGGCTACGTAGACGAGTTGTGTAAGCTTCGATCAACCATTCTGCCAATTCGTTTGAACGTGGGTCATCTTCACCCCAACGTGGGTATTCACCGATTGTTTCGTAATCGTAGATGTAGCCATTTTCGTCACGGATTGGTTTAACTGTAGCGTATTTGATAGCTGACAATGTATCAACAGTGTTAGCAAATCCACAGATACCGAATCCCATGTTAGCACGTTGTTTAGTTGGCAAGAAGGCCATTTGAACAGCTTCGTAGTTGTACTTATCAGTCATGTAGTGGATGATGTTCAAAGCATCTACGTAAGTGTCAGTCAACCAGTCAAGAGATTTTTCGAAGTTAGCTTTAACTGATTCGAATTCAAGAACTTCGTCACGGATTGGTTCGATGTCAAATACTTTGTAGTCTTTATGAACATCGTCGTAACCACCGTTCAAACCAGTAAGAAGAGCTTTAAGAACGTTAACACGAGCACCGAAGTATTGGATGTTGTGGCGTTGTTCTTCGTTTTCTGGGTCAAGTGGAGATACACAACATGAGATACAGCTCATTTCACCGTATCCGTCTTTGGCCATTGTTGTTACACCTTCGTATTGGATAGAAGAGTGTTTGTGGCTCATGTGCATACAGTAGCGACGGAAGCTGTATGGCAATTTGTCAGTCCAAAGAACTGTCAAGTTTGGTTCTGGAGAGTTACCGATGTTGTCCAAAGTGTTCAAGAAACGGTAGTCCATCTTAGTAACACGGTGACGTCCGTCGTTACCCATACCAGCCATAGAAGTTGTGATGAAGGTTGGGTCACCTGAGTACAATTGGTCGTAAGCTTTTGTACGAGCAAATTTAACTGTACGAAGTTTCATAACGAAATCATCAACAAATTCTTGGATTTCTGATTCAGTAAATGTTCCACGAGCAAGGTCACGTTCTGCAAAGATGTCCAATACGATTGGCACACGTCCTAGAGATGTAGCAGCACCGTTGATAACACGGCAGACAGCCATGAAGGCAATGTTTACCCATTGGATAGCTTCTTTAACGTTCATCGCTGGTTTGCGAACGTCAACTCCGTAAAGATCACCCAAGCGTACAACTTGTTGCAATGCTTGATATTGAAGGTTGATTTCTTCACGAAGACGGATTGTTTCTTCATCGATTTCTTCGATTGAGTTCCAATCGTTTACTTTTTCTTGCATCAAGTAGTCTGCACCATAAAGAGCAAGACGTGCGTAAACACCAATGATACGTCCACGTGAGTATGCATCTGGAAGACCAGTTACAGTGTGAGCGTGACGCGCACGACGGATGTTTGAAGTGTAAGCACGGAAGATACCATCGTTAACAGTTGTTACGTATTTAGTGAAAATTTCGTGAACAGCTGGATCTGGTTCGTATCCATTTTCTTTCAAAGTAGTTTCAGCCATACGGATACCACCTTTTGGCATGAAGTTCAATTTGAAGAGTTCATCGTTTTGGATACCATAAATCAATTCGTTTTCTTTGTCGATAAATCCAGCAGGAATATCAGCAATAGAAGTTGGACGAGTGTCCATTGGGAAACGAGTTTCTTCGTAGTGTGCTTTAGTTTCTTCTACGATTTTTTTGATGTGAAGTGAACGTTCTGTTGGTCCTGCAAGGAAGCTTTCATCTCCATCATAAGGTGTGTAGTTAGCTTGTACAAAGCGTGATACACTTGCTTTTTCTTTCCAGTCAACACCTTTAAAGCCTTCCCAGGCTTTGTCAAAAATGTCCTGTGCTTCAACAACTGTCTTAACAACCATGTTAATGTCCTCTTTTATCTTTCTAGTAACAGTCATCTGTTACATTCATGTATTCAGTATACCACACAGTAAACGATTTCAACAACTAAAATTAGTCATTTTTGCCACTTTCTTTTATAATACAGTTCAATTTTTTAGTTATTCTGTATTATATTTTTGAAAACAGAACAGCTATTTCCTATTTTTTCTGAAAAAGGTTATAATATAGCTAGTAATTCTATCAAAGAAAGGTCATCGCATGCTGATATTTCCACTAATGAATGATTTATCTCGTAAAATCATCCATATTGACATGGATGCCTTTTTTGCTGCGGTAGAAATTCGAGACAATCCCAAACTAAAAGGGAAACCCGTTATTATTGGTAGCGACCCAAGAAAAACAGGAGGTCGCGGAGTTGTTTCGACTTGTAGTTATGAAGCGAGAGCCTTTGGCATCCACTCAGCTATGAGTTCCAAAGAGGCCTACGAGCGTTGTCCACAAGCCGTTTTCATTTCCGGAAACTACGAAAAATATACTGCTGTCGGTCAACAGATACGAGCTATTTTCAAACGATATACAGATAAAATTGAGCCTATGAGTATCGATGAAGCCTATCTAGACGTAACTGAAAACAAACTCGGTATCAAATCTGCCGTTAAGATTGCTCGCTTAATTCAGCAGGATATTTGGCAAGAACTCCATCTGACCGCTTCTGCCGGTGTATCATACAATAAATTTTTAGCTAAAATGGCTAGTGACTATCAAAAACCTCGTGGTTTGACGGTTATTCTCCCTGAAGAAGCCGAAAATTTCCTCAAACAAATGAATATTGCTAAATTCCACGGCGTTGGCAAGAAAACTGTTGAGAAATTGCATCAAATGGATGTATTCACAGGAGCTGATCTCATAGAAATCTCTGAAATTACGCTTATTGATCGTTTTGGACGACTTGGATTTGACCTTTACCGAAAGGCTCGTGGTATTGATAATTCGCCCGTCAAATCAAATCGCATTCGTAAATCTATTGGCAAAGAAAAAACCTATAGTAAGATTCTCAGCCTTGATGAAGATATCAAAAAAGAGCTAACTCTCCTTTCGGAAAAAGTCGCTCTTAGTCTTCAAAAATATGAAAAAACAGGTAAGGTTGTCATCTTAAAAATTCGCTACGCTGATTTTACTACTTTGACAAAACGAAAAACACTGAGCCAACAAACACAAGACTCAGAACTCATCGCTCAATGCATTATTCAACTCTACGAAACACTCAGTGATAAGGATAAAGGCGTCCGTTTATTGGGAGTCACAGTGACTGGGTTTTAAAAACCTTGAAGGAAACTTCCCTCAAGGTTTTTTCTTATACAAATAATCGAACAAAGCTATAAAGCAACAAGACACTACCAAGAACAATACGGTATTTACCGAAGACTGTGAAGTCGTGTTTTTTTACATAGCCGGTCAAGAAACGAATAGCAACCATGCTGACTGCAAAAGCGACTACCATGGCGACTAGGAGCAAGAAGAATTGACCAAAACTCAATACTTCCCCTGCTTTGATGAATTTAAAAATCTTCAAGGCACTGGCTCCAAACATAACTGGAATTCCTAGATAGAAGGTAAACTCTGTCACCACTGAACGACTGGTTCCATTTAACAAACCACCGACGATAGTGGCACCTGAACGGCTAGTTCCTGGTAAAAGGGCCAAGACTTGGAAAAGGCCAATATACAATGCTGTTTTATAAGGTAATTTGTCTAAGTCAGTAACTGTTGGCTCAATAGCTTGTGCCTTGTTTCGTTTTTCAAGATAGATGAAGGCAACCCCATAAACAATCAACATGATGGCTACTGAAACTTTATTATAGAAATGGGTTTCAAACCAATCATCAAATTTAAAAACGGCTAATAAAGGAAGTGTAGCCACAAATACTTTGGACCATAATTGCCAAGTTCTACGAACTTGCACTTTATCCTTGCCTGGTTTGAAAGGATTAAGTTTGTTAAAGTAGATAACCATAACGGCTAGGATAGCACCCAGTTGAATGACTACGTTAAACATAGACATGAAGGCTTCATTTTGATCTTTATACTGAATAAACTCTTCTGCTAAAATCAAGTGACCAGTACTTGAAATCGGCAACCATTCCGTAATTCCTTCAACAATCCCAAAAAAGATAGATTTTAAAATTTCAAAAAAATACATAGATTACTCCTTTTTCTATCCTCCATTATATCATACTTTTAAAGGCTGTGTTTAGTTTTCTTTAGAAAGCACCAATACTTCCTCCGCCACCACCGCCCGAGAAACCTCCACCAGAGCTACCACTTCCGGATGATACAGAAAAAGTACTTGCTGTATTTGCGATGGTTGCATAATGGTTTATATGAGAGATTGATGCATGAAAGTTGGTATCCCATCCACAATATACATAAAGATTCATATCTGCATTTCCAAGCTGTATGTTATGGAGCTTCATGATTTTGTTCACTTTCTTAGCACATCCATATAGAGTTGCATAAACCAAAAGTCGATTCCAAACAACAATACTTTCTAGTTCAGCCTTCTCTAAATGGGCAATATCCCGAAGCATATTTTCAAAACTTATCCAGAGATAAAATGCTTCTGCTCCTTCTTCATTTAAGACACCGTCACGAGATGGCCCTCGTGTCGCAAAATGAACTAAGGCACTGGCAAGTAAGCCCAGTAAACCGAGGGAAAGTAAAGGAATTGAGAAATAACCACAGGTTCTTAGACTATAGTAGAAAATGAGAAGGCCGATAAGTCCTGTTACAGCCGAACAGAATTTCATTTTCTTCACAAGATTATTTTCTGTATCCGTCAAAGGACGATAGTAGCTCGGAAGTCGTAAAATTTTCACCTTGTCTCGAACACAACTTTGCATACGTTGAAGTCGTCTCTCAAAAGAACGTTTTAGATGTAATCCGAATTCTCGAATATGTTTCTCATCAGCTTCCTTAGCACCATGAAACAAAGTTGAAGAAACTTGATATTCAAGGAAAAGGTCAGATAAAGCAATTTCTTTCTTAGTTGAAAGAGTCATGCGTAAACATTCTTTTTCAAAATTAGACAAGCCTTTTTCACTATTAATTTTTATCCACGGTTCCTCTTCACCCTGAAAAATGGATAAATGCCCACGATCGACTAAGTCCAACAAGGTTGCCTGGATTAGTTGTTCAAAAGTGAACTTACCAAACTTATGCTTATTTAGGGGACTAACTTCCTCTAAGGAGGTTGAATAGATTGCTTCTGCCAAAACCATTGGAGGTAAGTCCATTGGAGGTTCGTAAAGTCGATGATTCTTCGGATATACTTTTTGGAGACTTATCTGTTTGCGAAAGGCTCGATAATACATGATAGTAAGTAGCAATAAAGCCATAAAGAAAGTTGGGAAAATCCATTTTATCATGACGTTTGCCTGCACTTTATTGGCTTTTATTTCTACCTCAACTCTTTTGAAGTTGCTTAAATTTTCTTCATTTAGACCCTGACTCGGAGCACTTGAGAAAGCCTCTCTCGGCCAATAGGCATGAAGTTCAACTTGACGTTTTTTAGGAAGATCCTTCATTTTAACCCAGTAGATATCATTGATTTTTTCGACACTTCCCTCGTTGAGGAGTTTGCCAGTATGGAAAAAGAGTTTCTCTGCAGGACTATCTGAAGTTACTCGAAATTCTAAATCTTTGATATCCCCAGAACTATCTGTCAGTGGTTGCCAATTTAGCTCCGCGATGTCGTTATACAAAAAGAGAATATTTGACAGTTGCCAAGTAACGGTTACCCGAACAGTATCTCCTGCATTTCCTGGATTAAGAATGATGACCTTGTAGCCATCCTCTTCTTCCTTAGTATATGAGAGAACATCCTGAACGATTTGCCCATTTTTAGATACAAGGACAGTTGGGTCATCATCAATCTCAAATCCCTTTGGCATCTTCCCTGCTTTACCGAGCCCAATCAATTGACCATTAAAATTATCTTTAAAATGGTAGGTAATTGTTTCTTTGAAAACTGCTGTATTATCTGCATGAATATTCAAATCTCCCTTATAGGATAAAATATCAAAGTCTACAGCAAAAACCAAGCGCGGTACAAAAAGGAAACAGGTGAATATCAAAGCCAATAGCCATTTCTTTTTCATCTTACACTGCCTTCCAAGTTTTTTCACTATTATATCATTTTTTACAAGTAAAGGTTTACTTGTATTGAAAATCTTACCATTTTTAGATACAATAGAGGGAGCCATTTTTAGACTAGAAATAGGAGAAAACATGAAAAAATTATGCTTATCTATCCTTGCTAGCCTAGCCCTTACTCTAGGACTAGTTAGCCAGGTCCAAGCCGATGAATATTTACGCATCGGAATGGAGGCAGCTTACGCACCTTTTAACTGGACTCAGGATGACGACAGTAATGGTGCTGTCAAAATCGATGGAACCAATCAATATGCCAACGGGTATGATGTCCAAATAGCTAAAAAGATTGCTAAGGACCTTGGTAAAGAACCTTTGGTTGTAAAAACTAAATGGGAAGGACTCGTTCCAGCCCTTACCTCTGGTAAAATCGATATGATCATTGCAGGTATGAGCCCAACTGCTGAACGCAAACAAGAAATTGCCTTCTCAAGCAGCTACTACACTAGCGAACCAGTACTTTTGGTCAAGAAGGATTCTGCCTATGCAAATGCTAAATCACTAGAGGATTTTAGCGGAGCAAAAATCACTTCTCAACAAGGTGTTTATCTATATGACTTGATTTCACAAATCTCAGGTGCTAAGAAAGAAACTGCTATGGGTGATTTTGCGCAAATGCGACAAGCTCTTGAAGCTGGGGTCATCGATGCCTATGTCTCTGAACGTCCAGAAGCCTTAACTGCTGAATCAGCAAACGCTAAGTTTAAAATGATTCAACCTGAACCTGGCTTTAAAACTGGGGAGGAAGATACATCTATCGCTATCGGTTTACGTAAAGACGACGAACGTATCAGTCAAATCAACGCTAGTATCGAAACCATTTCTAAAGAAGAACAAGTTGCGCTCATGGATCGTATGATCAAAGAGCAACCTGCCGAATCTACAACAACTGAAGAAAGCAACAGTAATTTCTTTGGCCAAGTTGCTAAAATTCTATCTGAGAACTGGCAACAACTCTTGCGTGGTGCAGGTATTACTCTTCTCATTTCCATTATCGGTACTATCGTCGGTCTCATCATTGGTCTTGCTATCGGTGTCTTCCGTACTGCACCTCAATCTGAAAATCAATTTATCTACGTAATCCAAAATCTACTTGGCTGGATTCTCAACGTCTATATTGAAATTTTCCGTGGTACGCCTATGATTGTACAAGCCATGGTTATCTACTATGGTACTGCACAAGCCTTTGGAATCAACCTAGACCGAACACTGGCTGCTATCTTTATCGTTTCTATCAATACGGGTGCCTACATGACAGAAATCGTCCGTGGTGGTATTCTGGCTGTTGATAAGGGACAATTCGAAGCGGCAACTGCACTTGGTATGACTCATAATCAAACCATGCGTAAGATTGTTTTGCCTCAAGTTGTTCGAAATATTCTACCAGCAACTGGTAATGAGTTCGTCATCAACATCAAGGATACTTCTGTATTGAACGTTATCTCTGTTGTAGAACTTTACTTCTCAGGAAATACAGTAGCAACACAAACCTACCAATACTTCCAAACCTTTACCATCATCGCAGTTATCTACTTTGTCCTTACCTTTACAGTAACGCGTATTCTCCGTTACATCGAAAAACGTATGGATATGGATACCTACACAACAGGTGCTAACCAAATGCAAACGGAGGATTTGAAATAATGAATCAACCCATTCTTGAAATCAAACACCTCAAAAAATCCTATGGACAAAACGAGGTCCTAAAAGACATCTCACTCACTATTCATAAAGGAGAAGTGATTTCTATCATCGGTAGTTCCGGTAGCGGTAAATCAACCTTCCTACGTTCTATCAACCTTCTCGAAACCCCAACTGAAGGTGAAATTCTTTATCACGGTGAAAACGTCCTTGAAAAAGGGTATAACCTGACTCACTATCGCGAAAAACTAGGTATGGTTTTCCAGTCCTTTAACCTTTTTGAAAATCTCAATGTTCTCGAAAATACAATCGTTGCCCAAACAACTGTACTCAAACGTGAACGCTCAGAAGCAGAGAAAATTGCAAAAGAAAACCTTGAAAAGGTTGGTATGGGAGAACGTTTCTGGCAAGCCAAACCAAAGCAACTTTCTGGTGGTCAAAAGCAACGTGTGGCTATTGCTCGTGCTCTTTCTATGAATCCTGATGCCATTCTCTTTGACGAGCCTACATCAGCCCTCGACCCTGAAATGGTCGGTGAAGTTCTCAAAATCATGCAAGAACTAGCTCAAGAAGGCTTGACCATGATCGTTGTAACCCATGAAATGGAATTTGCTCGCGATGTATCAAACCGTGTTATCTTTATGGATAAGGGGGTTATTGCAGAAGAAGGCAAACCTGAAGATCTATTTACCAATCCTAAAGAAGAACGTACCAGAGAATTTTTACAACGCTATCTTGGATAATCAAAAAAGACTGCAACCTGCAGTCTTTTTATATTTCCTAAAATGAAAAGGCAGGTTCTTTTCGAACCTGCCTATATCCAAAGACTAATCTTCAAATTTTTCATGATTTTTATTGTAGAAATCAATTAAGCCGAGGGCTGTTTCAAAGGAAATGTTTTTAACTTTTGCACGTCCTTGAGCCAAAGCAATGATAGACATCTCACGCGCATTCGTTTCCTTAGAAATACGATACCCTGTGATCTTCTTATCACGAACCCAGCTAACAACTGCTTCTACTTTTTCAAAGTTAGACTTAGCCATGTTATTCTCCTATTTTTTTCTTTGCGCTATTTCATTCTATATGTTTTTATAGTATTTGTCAATAAAAACGCATACATATACTGAATTAAAGCGCTCAGAACATGATTATTTGGCTTTTAAAGCCGATAATATATGGGTCCGTATATCTTCAACTCCATTAGGATTTGCTGGCAAGAATATAGTATTATTTCCTTGTTTATCTGCAAAATTATTCAATGTATCTAAATACTGATTGGTTAATAGGATTGACATAATTTGTTCTTCAGTTAATTCGACATTGGCTCCTTTTAACTCTTTAATAGAATCAGCAAGTCCATCAACAATTGCTTTCCGCTGCTCTGCGATCCCCACACCATGGAGGCGATCTTTTTCTGCCTCAGCTTCTGCCGCTGTAACGATCTTAATTTTATCTGCTTCAGCCAATTCTTGAGCTGCCACTCTCTTACGTTGGGCAGCATTAATTTCGTTCATTGATTGTTTGACTTCTGCATCCGGCTCAACTTTGGTAATGAGCGTCTTAACGATAATATACCCATACGTTGACATTTCTTCCGCTACTTGTTTTTGAACTTCTAATGCAATTTCATCTTTTTTCTCAAACAATTCATCCAAAGTTAATCTAGGAACAGATGAGCGTAATGCATCTTCAATATAAGATTTAATTTGAGCTTCCGGTCTCATCAATTTATAGTAAGCATCTGTAACGTTTTGCTCATTTACACGGTATTGAGTTGCGACATTCATGGTCACAAAAACGTTATCTTGGGTTTTGGTTTCAACCACGATTTCACTTTGTAAAAGGCGTAGCTGTACACGAGCTGCAATTTTGTCAATGCCAAATGGTGCTCGCAGATGAATACCACTATTACTTAACTTTTGATATTTACCAAATCGTTCGATAATGGCAACAGATTGTTGACGAACGACATAAACAGAACTTACTAGAGTAACTCCCACAATAAGCATTAGAATTAATAGAACAAGTATAACTGGTAAAACTGGTAAAACCATGGGAATCTCCCCCTTTCTTCACTTACATTATAGCACTCGCATATAGGTTAGGCAAATAATATGATAAAAATTTTATAGGATATTAAACAAGCATATTATATAGGGTTTCGTTCCCATTTAAGTTAATATAAGACGGGTCGAATTTTTCCATTCGATGAATCAAACCTGCATAATCGTGCTTATCTGCTAGAGCTACACCAATCAAAACAGGTCCAGTTCCCTTGCTAGCACGTTTGATGTATTCAAAACGTGTGATATCATCATTCGGTCCCAAGATATCATTTACAAACTCTCGAAGAGCACCTGGACGTTGCGGGAAATTCACTACAAAATAATGCTTGATACCATCATAGATCAAGGCACGTTCTTCCATCTCTGGCATACGGTTGATGTCATTATTACCTCCAGAGATGATACAACAAATAGTTTTTCCTTTAATATAATCAGATAACACTTCTAGGGCTGCAACACTAGCAGCACCCGCAGGTTCTGCTACGATACCTTGTTTAGAGTAGAGATCAATTAGGGTCTCAGAAATCAAACCTTCATCCACTCCGATAAGAGTCTGTACATTTTTACGAGTTGCCTCATAGGTCAACTGCCCTACTTTTTGCACAGCAATCCCATCCGCAAACTTATCAATTTCCTTAAGTTTGACTGGTCCTCCAGCTTCAAACGCCGCCTTCATAGAACGAGCCCCTTCAGCCTCAACACCAATGACTTCAATTTCTGGATTTGTTTCTTTAATATAGGTAGAAACACCAGAAATAAGACCTCCACCTCCTACAGGTACCAAAACAGTATCAAAATCAATGGATTCTTTGCGTGCTTCTTCTAAAATCTCGTAGGCAACAGTTCCTTGTCCCGCTTGAACATAAGGATCATCGAAAGGATCGATAAAGGTACGATTTTCAGCGACTGTAAACTCTTGAGCTGCCTTGGCTGACGCATCAAAGGTATCTCCTACTAATTTAATGGTTACAAAATCACCACCAAAGAAACGAACCTGACCAATTTTCTGTTGAGGTGTTGTAATTGGCATAAAGATTGTTGCAGGAATCTTCATCTCATTACATGTGTAAGCAACTCCTTGGGCGTGATTTCCCGCTGAAGCACACACTACACCACGTTCACGTTCTTCCTTGGTCAATTGAGAAATCGCATAATAAGCACCACGAATCTTAAATGACCGAACACGTTGAGCATTTTCTTTCTTGAGATAAATTTTAGCTCCGTATTTCTCTGATAAGTAATGATCATATTCTAACGGTGTATTGACTACTACACCACTCAATACTTTATGGGCTTTTACCACATCTTTTGCACTAAGCATAATCTTCTCCTTGATTCTTTTTCAAGATAAAAAGCGGGTTAGGTACCCCCCAACTCGCCTTCTATTTTTATTCTCAAAAATTAGTTGTAGATTTTGAATGCGTCATCGTCGTTTTTACCAACAAATGGCATTGCTTTACGCAATTCTGCACCAACCTTTTCAATTTCAAGGTTAGCAGCTTGTTCACGGTAAGCAGTCAATTTTGGACGACCAGCTTTGTAGTCGTTCACAAAGTCGTTGGCAAATTTACCATTTTGGATATCAGCAAGAACGGCTTTCATGTTTTCTTTGACTTGTTCAGTGATCACACGTGGACCTGAAACGTAGTCACCGTATTCAGCTGTGTTAGAGATTGATTGACGCATTTTCTTGAATCCACCTTCGTAGATCAAGTCAACGATCAATT
>CAUUTJ010000001.1:0-82523 GCA_963548045.1 uncultured Streptococcus sp. | reverse complement strand
TGAAACAACCAGGCGTTAAATCAATCATCGGTGGTGGTGACTCAGCTGCTGCAGCTATCAACCTTGGTCGTGCAGACAAATTCTCATGGATCTCTACTGGTGGTGGAGCTTCAATGGAACTCCTCGAAGGTAAAGAACTTCCAGGTCTTGCAGCTTTGACTGAAAAATAAGAACATAGAAAAAGGAGGACTTAAGTTCTCCTTTTTTTGCGCTCTTTTAAAGTTTGGGAGTACCGATGGATAATTGGACAGAATCCAAAAAAAACAGTAAAATAGAGGAATACCAATCTAAATGAAATTTGAGTGATAATCGTGGAAAAAAGAGACAATCAGACAAAAACAGCTATTTGCGGTATTATCAATGTCACCCCAGATTCTTTCTCTGATGGGGGCCAATTTTTTGCTATTGAAGAAGCCTTAAAACAAGCTCGAAAATTGATTGCTGAAGGTGCCACTATTTTAGATATCGGTGGAGAATCTACTCGACCTGGAAGTAGCTATGTTGAGATTGAAGAGGAAATCCAACGTGTGGTTCCAGTCATTCAGGCTATCCGTCAAGAAAGTGATGTTTTGATTTCGGTCGACACATGGAAAAGTCAAGTTGCAGAAGCAGCTCTAAAGGCTGGGGCCCATATAGTCAATGACATTACAGGTCTTATGGGGGATGAGAAGATGGCGGAAGTGGTTGCCAAAGCTGGAGCTCAGGTAGTCATTATGTTTAATCCAGTCATGGTACGTCCTCAGCACCCTAGTTCACTTATCTTCCCTCATTTTGGATTTGGAGAGCCTTTTACAAAAGAAGACTTGGCTGAATTTGGACAACTGCCAGTAGAAGAATTGATGACAGCTTTCTTTGGCCGTGCACTTGCAAGAGCGAAGGAAGCTGGTATTGCAAAAGAAAACATCATGCTGGATCCAGGTATCGGATTTGGCTTGACCAAAAAGGAAAATCTCATCCTTCTACGTGACCTTGATAAATTGCACGGGATGGGCTATCCTATCTTTCTAGGAGTCTCTCGCAAGCGCTTTGTCATCAATATTCTGGAAGAAAATGGCTTTGAAGTCAATCCAGATACAGAAGTAGGTTTCCGAAATCGTGATATTGCTTCGGCTCATGTAACCAGTATTGCTGCCAGACAAGGTGTGGAAGTGGTGCGTGTACATGATGTAGCCAGTCACAAGATGGCAGTCGAAATTGCGTCTGCTGTCCGCCTAGCAGATGATGCGGAAAATTTAGATTTGAAACAATATAAGTAAGATGAATAAAAACGAAACGAATCAGTGGATAGCAAACTATCGGACAGATCAACCGCATTTCGGCTTGGAGAGGATGGTGGAATTGTTAGCCTTACGTGGCAATCCCCATCTTAAGCTCAAGGTTATCCACTTCGGTGGAACCAATGGTAAGGGATCTACCATAGCTTTTTTGAAAAATATGTTGGAAAAGATGGGACTAAGAGTTGGTGTCTTTAGCTCTCCCTATCTGATTCATTATACGGATCAGATAGCCATTAATGGGGAGTCAATCCCAGAAGCTAAACTAGAAGTCTTAATGTCGGAATATCGCTCACTACTTGAAGGGGAGTACGCTCCTGCCTTGCAGGGAACGACAGAATTCGAGATTATCACTGCTATAGCCTATGATTACTTTGCCTCAGAGCGGGTCGATGTGGCGATTATGGAAGTTGGTATGGGTGGACTTTTGGATAGTACCAATGTCTGTCAGCCTATTTTAACAGGTATCACAACCATTGGACTGGATCATGTAGCTTTACTTGGTGATACTTTGGAAGCCATCGCAGAGCAGAAAGCAGGCATTATCAAGCCAGGAGTTACTCTTGTAACGGGGAACATTGTCCCAGAAGCCTTGGCGGTTATTGACCAAATTGCGGAAGCAAAACAGGCTCCTAGCCTGTTCTATGGGGATGCCTATCAGGTTAGCCATCATGAAAGTATTGTCACTGGAGAGGTATTTGACTATACAAGTTCTGTTAGACACGGTCGCTTTCAAACAGGTCTGCTTGGTTTGCACCAGATAGATAATGCCGGAATGGCACTAACTTTGTTGGATGCCTATTGTCAAGAGACTGGGCGAGAATTGCCAGAAAATGATTTAGTGGCTCAAGCTTTAGAGGAAACAAGCTGGCCTGGACGTTTAGAAGTTGTTTCTAGAAAACCCTTGATGATTTTAGATGGGGCCCACAACCCCCATGCCATCAAGGCTTTATTGGAAACTTTGGATGAACGATTTGCTGACTATCACAAGGAAATCCTCTTTACTTGTATTAAAACTAAGGCTTTAGAGGATATGTTAGATTTATTAGAGAACTTACCAGATACTAATCTTACACTAACACATTTTGATGATGGTCGAGCAACGGATGAAGAAGTGCTAAAGAAAGTAGCTTATTCTAGAAATCTTAGCTACCAGAGTTGGCAGGCATTTCTAGATCAGAAAAAACCAGAAAATGAAGAGGAAAAAACAGTTAGGATCATCACGGGCTCCTTGTATTTCTTGAGCCAGGTGAGAGCCTATCTGATGGAGAGGAAAAACTAGCGAATGGATACACAAAAAATTGAGACGGCTGTCAAAATGATTATCGAGGCAGTCGGTGAAGATGTCAACCGCGAAGGCTTGCAGGAAACTCCTGCCCGTGTAGCTCGCATGTACCAAGAAATTTTTTCAGGACTTGGTCAAACTGCAGAGGAACATTTGTCAAAATCCTTTGAGATTATTGATGACAATATGGTAGTGGAAAAGGATATCTTTTTCCATACCATGTGTGAACACCACTTCTTGCCATTTTATGGGAAAGCCCATATTGCTTACATCCCAGATGGACGTGTAGCAGGTTTGTCGAAGCTGGCACGTACAGTTGAAGTTTATGCAAAGAAACCACAAATTCAAGAACGTTTGAATATTGAAGTGGCTGACGCCTTGATGGACTATCTTGGTGCTAAGGGGGCTTTCGTTGTGATTGAGGCGGAACATATGTGTATGAGTATGCGTGGTGTTCGAAAACCAGGAACTGCAACCTTGACTACAGTAGCTCGTGGAGTGTTTGAAACAGATAAGGATCTTCGAGACCAAGCGTATCGCCTCATGGGGCTATGAAAATCGCTTCAAACGAATTTTTCTAGAAAGGACTAGTTATGGATCAATTGCGCATTAAGGATCTGGAAGTTTTCGCCTTTCATGGACTCTTCCCTAGTGAGAAAGAATTAGGGCAAAAGTTTGTCATTTCAGCTAGCTTATCCTATGATATGACAAAGGCTGCGACGGAGTTAGACTTGGAGTCTTCTATCCATTATGGGGAACTTTGTCAGCAATGGACGACTTGGTTTCAGGAAGTAAGTGAAGACTTGATTGAAACAGTAGCTTATAAACTAGTAGAACGAACTTTTGATACTTACCCTATCGTTCAAGAAATTGAGCTAGAACTTAAAAAACCATGGGCACCTGTCCATTTACCACTAGATACCTGTTCAGTAACCATCCATCGTCGTAAACAACGAGCTTTTATCGCTCTAGGAAGTAATATGGGTGATAAGACAGCTAATCTTGAGCAAGCGATTGATAAAATGCGAGCTCGTGGCATCCATGTTCTAAAGGAGTCTAGCGTAATTACGACTGAACCTTGGGGCGGGGTCGAGCAAGATAGCTTTGCCAATCAAGTCATTGAAGTGGAAACCTGGTTGCCGGCTCCAATCTTGTTAGAAACCTTGTTGGCGATTGAGTCAGAAATGGGACGAGTTAGAGAGGTACATTGGGGACCACGCTTGATTGACTTGGATTTGCTCTTTGTAGAGGACCAAGTGATCTATACTGACGCCCTCATCTTGCCACATCCCTATATTCCCGAGCGCCTTTTTGTCCTAGAATCCCTTCAAGAAATAGCACCTCATTTTATTCATCCAGTGCTAGGACAACCGATTCGTCACTTGTATCGTCAATTGGAGAAAGAAAATGCCTAAGTTTTCCGAAACTTATAGTAAATGGAGAAGTCTAGGTGAGGGAGCGCTAGCTATTATCCTTGGTCTTCTCCTGATTTGTTTTGGTCAGATAGTACCGAGGTTGGGTTACCAGCTATTGATGGGTTACTTTTTCTTGTCAGCAGTTTGGCATTTATTGACACGATGGTTTCAGGAAAAGTCCCGTAGAGAAAATATTTTTGTAACATTAGCCAAGCTCTTTGTTGCTGTCATCCTATTTGATTCTGTCATTCTGCAGGGAATAGCCCTCTATTTCTTAGTCATTGCTATTGGAAGTTATCAATTGTGTACTGGTCTGATTAGCCTGATTACTTGGTTGATTTATCGGAAGAATCATATTCGTCCAAGGGTCAATTACTTATTCGATGCTTTGTGGATGATGGGATTTGGTCTTTATAGTGTCTCCCCTTTTCATGATGCAACAAATTTTGAGTTGCTCCTGCTAGGTTTTTACTTGATCATGTTGGGAGCGAGTAGTGTCAGGGATGGATTCTTTTTTGAAAAAGGGAGAAGTAATCCCAAACTGAAGCGCAGAATGAGAATGACACTGCCTATATTTGTGACGGCTTTAATTCCTATTAACACCTTACGAAAGTGGAATGAAACCTTAGCGACCCATCAAACGGAAGAAAGTCAAGTACATTCAGAGAGAAAAAATGAAAAATCAGTTGATCTAGAAATTTTTATCCATGCCTCAGAATCGTCCTTCTTCTTGGCAATGGGTCATGTAGATATCTGTTATCAAGGTCAGGTTATTTCTTATGGTTCTTATGACCCGCACTCAGAACGTTTGTTTGGTACGATTGGTGATGGGGTTCTCTTTAAGGCAAATCGAGAAAAGTATATCGAACTCTGTAAGAGAGAAAGTCAAAAAACTCTCTTTGTCTATGGCTTGAGCTTGTCTGAACAACAGAAAAAGGCAATCGAAGAGCGATTGAAAGAAATAGAGAATCTTTTAATCCCCTGGGAACCAAGTTCGCAGTTGATGAAAAGAAGAGAAGGAGAAATCAAACATACTTACTCTTATCAATTGAAACATGAAGCAGATGCCAGTCTCTATAAGTTTAAATCGTCTAAATACAAAACCTATTTTGTCCTTAGTACCAACTGTGTTCTGCTAGCAGATTCTATCGTTGGAGAGGCTGGAACGGATATCCTAAGCCCACAAGGTTTTATCGTTCCTGGAACCTATCAGGACTATCTAGATTTAGAATTTAAGAAACCAAGTGGGATCGTGGTCAGTCGATCCGTTTATTAACAAAAATAAAACTCTAGTCAAGAGACTAGAGTTTTTAAAATAGGTCATTTTCTTCAGGTAGGAGAATAGTTTCCTTCCCGTCCATATCCATAACGAGTACTTTTGGTGGATACAATGGATCAAAACGGTGATTAAAGTCGAAGTCAATCGTTGTAGGCAGGTGTTGGCTAGAAAAACGGAAGGTGATGGAGCCTTCATTGTTCAAAAGTCGAAATTCTAGTTCATCTTCAAGTTCAAAAACATGCTTCAAAAAATGATCGATAATATACCAGATTGAGTCGATAACATCATCTGGAAGATTAGTCACTACACCAAAACTAGCACAACGTCGATGTGAATCTGTGAAAGCCATCTATACCTCCTACTTCATTTTTTAATAATCATACTGCAAACACCTCTAAAAATCAAGAAAAGTAAACTAATTTCAGAAAATATGATTTTTGGTACATTTTTTTCAAAGAAAGTTTATATATCTCTTGAAAATGCTTACAATAAATGATAAACTAGAGGTAGTGTAAACATGAAAACAAAATTTTCAACATTAGAAAGGAAACGGTATGAACACAGATGATACAGTAACAATTTATGACGTTGCCCGAGAAGCAGGAGTTTCAATGGCAACCGTCAGTCGTGTAGTCAATGGCAATAAAAATGTCAAAGAGAATACTCGTAAGAAAGTTCTAGAGGTTATTGATCGCCTTGACTATCGTCCAAATGCAGTCGCCCGTGGTTTGGCAAGCAAACGAACAACAACAGTTGGTGTTGTCATTCCAGATATCACAAACACTTATTTTGCTGCTCTTGCAAAAGGAATTGATGACATTGCAGAGATGTACAAGTACAACATCGTTCTTGCTAATAGTGACGAAGATGACGAAAAAGAAGTAGCTGTAGTAAATACACTCTTTTCAAAACAAGTTGACGGCGTTATCTTTATGGGTTATCATTTGACAGAGAAAATTCGTTCAGAGTTTTCACGTTCACGTACTCCTGTCGTTCTTGCAGGAACAGTGGATGTTGAACACCAACTTCCAAGTGTTAACATTGACTATAAGAATGCTACTGCGGATGCTGTTCGTCATTTATTGAAGCGCAACAAAAAAATTGCTTTTGTGAGCGGTCCCTTGGTAGATGATATCAATGGTAAAGTTCGCTTAGTTGGATACAAGGAAGCTTTGAAAGAAGCTGGAGTCAACTATAGCGAAGGTCTTGTATTCGAATCAAAATATCGCTATGATGATGGCTATGCCCTAGCAGAACGCCTAGTTTCTTCGAAAGCAACAGCGGCGATTGTGACTGGTGATGAATTGGCGGCAGGTCTCTTGAACGGTTTGGCTGACCATGGGGTTTCAGTACCAGAAGACTTTGAAATTATTACGAGTGATGATTCTCAAATCGCTCGCTTTACTCGACCAAATTTGACAACTATCGCACAACCTTTGTATGACCTTGGTGCGATTAGTATGCGTATGTTGACGAAGATTATGCATAAAGAAGAGTTGGAGGAACGTGAAGTCCTTCTACCTCATGGTTTGACAGAACGCAAATCAACTCGTAAAGACTAACAAAAAATCCCAGGAAATCAGTTGATTTCCTGGTTTTTCTTATCCTTCCATATATGCTCGGAGTTCATCGCCCTTTAGTCCTGCATTAATCGCAATAAGGAGTTTAAGACGTGCTTTCTGAGCATTTAATTCTTTTACAAAATAAACACCATCATTTTGCAGACAAACACCTCCGCCTTCGTAGGCATAAACTGGTTCTGCAATCCCATTGAAACAACGAGAAACAAGTGCAATAGGAAGACCAGTTTGGCAGAGAAATTTCAGTTTTTGGGCAGTTTCTTTAGGAACATTCCCAGCTCCAAAAGCCTGGATAATCAGTCCATCTAGCTGATCGACAGGAAGTAGATCGAGAAGCTCCTCAGTCATACCTGCATAAACAGGTACGATAGGAACCAATCCCTGAATGTGATCCAAGTCAAAACGAACACGAGGTTCTGCAGTCTTGAAGTAAAGAATTTCATGCTTCATAATGAGTCCAAGTGGACCGTGAGTCGGTGTTTGAAAGGTACTAACATTTGTAGTATGCGTTTTAGTGACATACTTCGCAGCGTGAATTTCATCATTCATAACGACTAGAACACCCTTATCTGCAGCCTTGTCATCACTAGCCACACGTAAGGCGCTAAGATAATTATAGACGCCATCACTTCCTAGTTCATTGGAAGATCTCATAGCCCCTGTCAAAACGATAGGTATATGAGGGACCTCCATGGTATCGAGAAAATAGGCTGTCTCTTCAAGAGTATCTGTCCCATGTGTGATGACAACCCCATCGTATGCAGCTGCCTCTTGTTTTATCTTTTTGTAAAGAGCTAACATATGCTTGGGTTTGATATGTGGACTTGGTAGATTGAAAAAATCCAATGAATGGACTTCAACGCCTTCGAGTGGATTAGAGATATGATTCATAGGGTTGTCAGCACTAGTTCTTACAGCTCCAGCTTCATCTGCCTGCATGGAAATAGTACCACCAGTATGTAAAACAAGGATTTTCTTAGTCATGATTCACTCACTTTTTCTGAAATGTGGTATAATCATTGTATCATAAAAGAAAGGAATGAGATAGGATGGAAGTCAAAGCAGTTTTTTTTGATATCGATGGAACGCTTGTAAATGACCGTAAGAGTGTTTTGAAGTCCACTAAAGAAGCTATCAAGATTGTGAAAGAGCAAGGAGTGCTTGTTGGAGTAGCAACAGGGCGAGGACCTTTTTTTGTTAAGGATTTGATGGACGACTTAAACCTGGATTTTGCAGTGACCTACAATGGCCAATATATCTTTAACAAAGACCGTGTTCTTTTTGCTAGCCCTATTGATAAGAGAAGTCTCAAACAAATCATCTCTTATGCTAAGGAAAATCGAAAAGAGATTGCCATGGGAACGAGACAAGATGTTGTCGGTTCTCGAATAATGTCCTTTGGGCTCAGTCCTCTGTCACAGTTAGTTAGTCGTTTTGTACCAAAATTCTTGACTCGTACTGTTAGTCATTCCTTTAATCGTATGATCAGCAAGGCCCTTCCACAGAAGGAAGAGGATTTGCTGGACCTGATCAACCAACCGGTCTACCAGGTGCTCATGTTGATGACTCCTGAGGAGACAGATCATGCTGCGGAACAATTAAACCATCTCAAGTTTACCAGAAGTAATCCTTTTGCGGCGGATATTATCAATCAAGGAAATTCCAAGTTGGAAGGAATTCGCCGTGTCGGAAAAGAGTATGGCTTTGATCTCAATCAAGTCATGGCTTTTGGTGACTCAGATAATGACTTAGAAATGTTGGCGGGCGTTGGGATGTCTGTTGCCATGGGAAATGGTAGTAGCAGTGTGAAAGAAGTTGCCAAGCATATCACTGCCAGCAACCAAAATGATGGGATTCACAAGGCTTTAGAATATTTTGGAGTCTTGGCTTCTGAAAAAGTCTTTGTCAGTCGCGACTATCATTTCAATAAAGTTAAAACCTTCCATCACATGATGGATGATCGAACTCAAGAAGAACCTATAGCTTGGGATTTAGAAGGGGCGACCCACCGTGCTGGCTTCAAGATTGAAGAGTTAGTTGAATTTGTCCGTGCTGCCAGCAATTCTGAAGAGGAATTTCAACAGGCTGTTCAGGATTTGCATCAGGCACTTGATAAAGCAGCTGAGAAAGTAGGTAAATCAACACCAGCTGAGAAAAGCCTCGTTGGTCAAGTAGATGCTTTGATTGATACGCTCTATTTTACGTATGGTAGTTTTGTACTGATGGGAGTAGATCCAGAGAGAATCTTTGAGATTGTCCATCAGGCGAACATGGGTAAAATATTCCCAGATGGCAAGGCCCATTTTGATCCTGTAACTCACAAAATCTTGAAACCAGATAACTGGAAAGAAAAATACGCCCCAGAACCTGCGATTAAAAAGGAAATAGAACGCCAAATAAAGGCTTATGAACGTCATAAGGAAAGAGAAAATAGAATGAGTTAGAAGCTCCAAGATGAAAAATTAAAATACCTATTGGATTTATTCAATAGGTATTTTTGTTCATATTAGATTTTGCAGCTAGTTTACACGACTTTTTTCTTTAGATGTTACATCTTTTACAGCTTCGACACCTTCACTTGCTTTTTCTTTAGCAGTTGATACACCACTACTGAAACCAGATTTAACTTTTTCAAATTGTTCGGATGCAAATTCACCTGTTGACTCTGCTACGTCAGTTACTCTATCTTGAAGACTCACTGAGTCTGCTTCAAATTGTTCTTTTGTTTTGATATCAACAACGTTCACGTTTACTTCAACAACTTCAAGATTTGTCATTTGTGAAACTTCAGAAGTGACAACTTCTTTAATTTTGTTGTATAGTTCAGGAACGTTAATTTTGTATTCTACAACAACATTCAAATCGACAGCAACTTGTGTCTTACCGACTTCAACATTAACTCCGCGAGTAACATTATCTGTGTTAATTATTTTTTCAGTTAAATTAGAGAAAAATCCTCCATCAACGTCCAAAAGACCAGGTACTTTTTCTAGTGCTAGACCAATAATTTTTTGGATAACCTTATTTTCATAAGTAAGGCTTCCTTTTACTTCATGAGTAGTAGCAGTAGATTCATTTTTTTCTGTAGAAACGTTTTTTTCCAAGTTTGACATATGCGACTCCTTATTATTTATTTATATAGTTTTTTTGGATATATAATCCAATTACAATTCCTAAAGCTCCGAAAATCAAAACAAATAGTGTTTTGAAGAAACCAAAGGAAATAATTAAACAAGCTAGAATAATACCTATTAAGCCTGATAAAATTGGATACTGATACTTTTTAAGTAATTCCATCTTTTCACTTCCTTAATCTACACGACTTGTAGTTTTCTTGTGTTGAGTTGGAGGTTGATAGTTTTTAACCAAAACTTCAAGTTTTACCTCACGGTCAAGACCAAAAAACTGCCTTAATCCTTGAGTTATTTCATTTTGAATTGACTGGCACTTAGTAGAGATGTTGTCAGATGTAATTATTCTACCTTCCACGTAAACAAAACATTTATTTCTTCTGACATTTACACGGATAGTTGGATTTTTAATCAACTCATAATCATCAACAACACATCTAACGAACCCTTCAATAGCTGAATTTTTTAGTTTAAGCTTATCATTTTTAGTACCTAATTGAATATCCAGATATTGCTTAGGATAAAATAGTATAACTAGGATTGATGATAAAACTAATACTGATAGGATTAATGTCCCCCAAAAGATGTATTTAGAAATGAATGCAACAAAACTCCATTCTCTCCAGCTAAACAATTGAATGCCTAGGTCACTTGCTTGTTGGTAATCAATCAAGATGGGGAGGAATACTGTCAAGATAAGAATGCAGAAAATAAGTAAAGGTATTTTCTTAGTTTTTGACATATACAATCCTTTCGAATTAAACTCATAGATTATTGTAACAGTTTAGGGAGGTGTACAACAATCTATCATCTTCAAGATAGAAGAATACAGAATTAGTAACTTTGAAAAGTGCTACTATGATAGATGAGGTTAGCTAATTTAGTTAACGAAGGGCTCATCTCCCCGAGGGATTGTTAATAGAGAACTGGGAAAATGGAGTAAGTAGTTTCAAAACAAAATGTATGATACCCTTAGACGTAAGAATGCCAAGTCGTCTATAACAAGTGGCAAAATAATGGGTCTCCTTTTCTAAATTGCGATTACATTCTCAGTTGTTTTTAGTATAGCATTTTTTGGAAGCGTTGTCAATTTTCGGACATCCTCTCCTTTACTTTACAGATTAGTTTAAGATTTTTTGACGAATATAGTCCTCGCTGTATAAAAGGATATCACTAATAAAAAGCGAGGTCGGGATTGTCCCGACCTCTTTTTTTCTCATTATAAAGTTTTATCCTTGTCTCGAACGACGAGAAGGTCAACGCTTGTGTGGCGTAGGATATATTCTGATGAAGAACCGACAAGCAAACGCTCGAAGGCGTTAAGTCCTGTTGCTCCAACCAAAATCAAATCAACATGTTCTTGTTCAGGAATTGTTTTAGCCAAAAGTGTTTTAGGATTTCCCATTTCGATGACAACTTTAATATCTGTAAGACCAGCGTCTCTTGCACGCTTTTCATATTCTGCCATCAAGTCTTGGGCCTCAACTTGTAACTCTTCGTAAACTTCTGCATCAAATGTTGAAATGCTTTGAAGAGCACGAGTATCAATGACATGGGCGATGGTTAGTTTAGCCTGGTTACGCACTGCTGATTGAACTCCTTTGATAAAAGCCAAATCAGCTTCTTTAGAACCGTCGACTGCTACCATGATGTTTTCGTAACGTTGTGTCATAGCAAAAACCTCCTCGTTTCTTATCACCCTCATTGTAATCCTTTTCACTAAAAAAGTAAAGTAAAAAATGATAGGAAGGAAAACGCTTTTGACTTTGCTTTTAAGAGTGCTATAATTAAATGTGAGAAAACAAGAGGGATTGATATGACAAAAATTGCGGTACTTTCAGATATTCATGGCAACACAGGAGCATTGGAAGCAGTTCTCACAGATGCGGAAAAGGCAGGAGTTGAGGAATATTGGCTTTTGGGAGATATTCTCATGCCAGGAACGGGACGAAAAAGTATCCTCAGACGATTGGAGGAATTGCCGATTACGGTTCGGGTTCTGGGGAATTGGGAAGAAAGTTTATTGCGGGCTGCTCACCGAAAATTAGATACTAGAAGACCCAGTCATCGCTATCTTTTGCGTCAATGTCAGTATATCATGGAAGAAATTAGTCTAGATGAGATTGAAGAACTTCAGGATTTTCCTATGCACACCCATCGCCAGTTTGGAAATCTAAAGGTGGGGATTAGTCATCATTTACCGGATAAAAATTGGGGAAGAGAACTGATTCATCTTGGAAAGCAGGAAGATTTTGATCGTTTGGTGACTAATCCTGACTGCGATATTGCCATCTATGGGCATATCCACCAGCAATTTCTACGTTATGGAAGTGGTGGGCAACTTATTTTGAATCCAGGTTCGATTGGGCAGCCATTCTTTTTATCAGCAAGTCTGCGTGAGGATTTGCGAGCCCAGTATATGATTTTGGAATTTGATGATAAAGGATTGAAGGATGTAGATTTTCGTCGCGTTGATTATGATGTTGAAGCAGAGTTGCAGTTGGCTCGAGAGTTGCAATTGCCCTACTATCAGGTCTATTACGAAAGTTTAGTCAATGGGATTCACCATACCCATAATCAGGACTTACTGCATGAAATTGCTCAAAGTCAGGGACACGACGCCGAATTGGATGATTGGCTCAGTCGTAACTCTTGACATTACAACTAGAGGAGCTATAATAAATATAAGAGAAGAATGAGCTTAGTTAACGAGAAAGGAGAACTGCATGCAAATTTCAAGTCGCTTTACCATTGCAACCCATATGCTAGTTATCATTGCCCTTGAAGGCAAGGAAAATAAAGTTACTAGTGATTTTCTAGCTAGCAGTGTGGGGGTTAATCCTGTTATTATTCGTAAAACCTTGTCTCAACTGAAAAAAGCAGAATTGATTTCTGTTGCGCGTGGAACTGGAGGAGCAGAAATTATCAAAAATCTTGAAGATATTAGTCTCTTGGATATCTATCAAGCAGTTGAATGTCTCGGGAAGACGGGTCAACTCTTTAGCTTTCATGATAATCCGAATCCAAATTGTCCAGTTGGAGCCAATATTCATGTGGTTTTAGATGAGAAATTGCTAAAAATCCAGCAAGCTATGGAAAAAGAATTGAGCCTAACTAGTCTCGCTCAACTTGTAACTGATACAGAAGCGAGAATTAAAAAATAAATTTTAAACTAAAGAACACCTGAATTGCTGTACTGAAAAGCCTAGTTGTTTAGGTGTTTTTTCGTTGTTAAATAGGCGAGGTGTTAGCTGAAGTGGCTTAAAAATTTAGCAAAGAATATGGTCTGAATATCAGGAGAAAAACCAAAAATCGTGTTATAATAAATGAATAGAATCGTAAGAAAGAGTGGATATTTATTTGATAATTCCTACTTATAATTGGCAATTTTCTCCGCACGTTGAGGATGCGGATTTTACAAAGATTGCCAAGAGTGTAGGCTTGAGTTCTGAAGTCGCTTGTTTGTTGTTTCAACGTGGAATCAAGGACGAAAGCAGCCTGAAGAAATTTTTAGAACCTTCTTTGGAAGATTTACATGATCCTTATCTATTACATGATATGGATAAGGCAGTTGATCGTATTCGCCAGGCTATCGAGCAAGGAGAATTGATTCTCGTCTATGGTGACTACGATGCAGATGGGATGACTTCGGCTTCGATTGTCAAGGAGAGTTTGGAACAATTAGGAGCAGAGTGTCTGGTCTATCTCCCAAATCGCTTTACAGACGGTTATGGTCCAAATGCCAGTGTTTACAAATATTTCATCGAGCAACAGGGTGTGTCTTTGATTGTGACAGTGGATAATGGAGTTGCTGGGCATGAAGCCATTGACTTGGCTCAGTCTATGGGAGTGGATGTCATTGTGACAGACCACCACTCCATGCCAGAGGTTTTACCAGATGCTTATGCAATCGTCCATCCTGAACATCCAGAAGCAGATTATCCTTTTAAACAATTAGCAGGCTGTGGAGTTGCTTTTAAACTAGCTTGTGCCCTCTTGGAGGAAGTGCAGGTTGAGTTGCTTGACTTGGTTGCCATTGGAACCATTGCGGATATGGTCAGCCTGACGGATGAAAATCGTATCATGGTTCAGTATGGTCTTGAAGTTCTGCGCAATACTCAACGAATTGGTCTTCAAGAACTATTTGAAATTGCAGGGATTTCTAGTAGTGATATTTCCGAAGAGACGATCGGATTTCAGTTAGCACCAAGATTGAATGCCCTAGGACGTTTGGATGATCCTAATCCAGCTATTGATTTACTGACTGGCTTTGATGATGAAGAGGTGCATGAGATTGCTCTCATGATTCAAGAAAAAAATGAAGAACGCAAGGAAATCGTTCAAGCCATCTATGATGAAGCTAAAAACATGGTAGATCCTAGTAAAAGTGTTCAGGTTTTGTCAAAGGAAGGCTGGAACCCAGGGGTTCTTGGAATTGTAGCTGGACGCTTACTGGAAGAACTAGGTCAAACAGTTATTGTTCTGAATATTGAAGATGGTCGTGCAAAGGGAAGTGCGCGGAGTATTGAAGCTGTCGATATCTTTGAAGCCTTGGATCCGCATCGTGAACTTTTCATCGCCTTTGGTGGCCATGCAGGTGCCGCAGGTATGACGCTCGAAGCTGAACAGTTAGATGCCCTATCAGAAATTTTAGAAACCTATGTGAAAGGCAAAGGGATAGATGCTAAGGGAAAGAGTAAATTATATCTGGATGAAGAACTAGATTTGGAAAGCCTGAGTTTAGATACGGTTAAAAGCTTTGAGAAGTTAGCTCCTTTTGGAATGGACAATCAAAAACCTGTCTTCTACATTCGAGATTTTCAAGTTGAAAATGCTCGTTCTATGGGAGCAGGAGATAGTCATCTGAAATTAAAAATATCCAAAGGGAATGCGAACTTTGAGGTAGTTGCCTTTGGTCAAGGGTCGAAAGCGACAGAATTTGCGCAGACCAAACAACTGGAGTTAGCAGTCACTCTTTCCGTTAATCAATGGAATGGACAAACAACCCTCCAGTTGATGATGGTAGATGCTCGTGTGGACGGTGTTCAACTCTTTAATATTCGTGGGAAGACTGCAGCTCTACCAGAAGGAGAACCAGTACTTGATTTTACAGGAGAATTGCCTGATATTTCTTCAAGTCAAGCTGTTGTGATCAAGAATCTCCCGGAAGACATCAGGATTCTCAAGGACATTTTCCAGCAACATGATTTTCTAGCAGTCTACTTTAAAAATGATATCGACAAGCCCTACTATTTGACTGGCTCTGGTACAAGAGAGCAATTCGCTAAGCTTTATAAGACGATATACCAGTTTCCAGAATTCGATATCCGTTATAAATTAAAAGATCTATCAGCTTATCTTAAAATTGAGCAAATCTTACTCGTTAAGATGATTCAAATTTTTGAAGAGCTTGGTTTTGTCACTATTGAAAATGGTGTGATGAGGGTTAATAAAGATGCGGCTAAACGGGATATTGCTGAAAGTCAGATTTATCAAAAACTCAAGCAAACTGTTAAAGACCAAGAAATGATGGCACTAGGTACAGTGCAGGAAATGTATGATTTCTTGATGGGAAAATAAAAGGAAAGAGGCTGAGGTAATCTATCTCAGCTTTTTTGTAGTCTCTTATAATTTTAAATGTTGTGTTCTTTAGAGCGTCATGTAGTAAAAGTAAACAGATTTGTAACATGACTACAACATAACTCTAAAATAATTGACATGTAAATCAGGTATGATTCTCTTATCAACATAAAAATTAAAAATGATCAATAAAATTTAGGAGAAAATTATTATGAAAAAAACAGTTGCTAAACTGACTCTTGGTTTAACATCTACAGCTATTTTGGCGACAGTTGGTGCTCAAACTGTTAGCGCAGATTCTTACGTTGTTCAAGACGGCGATTCATTTTTTGGTATTGCTGCTGCAAGTGGTATGGATCCTTATGTGTTGGCGGCAAATAATGGAAAAAGCATTTTTGACACCATCCACCCAGGTGATGTACTAGAAGTCAGCGGCCTAACTCAAGCTAGCTATTCATACACTGCTCCATCTTATGAAGCAACTAGCACTGTGAATGGGGTAGCAGCTAATGATGTTGTCGTAAATACTCCAACAAACTACGGGAACTCATATCCTGTTGGTCAGTGTACATGGGGCGTGAAAGAATTGGCGCCTTGGGCTAGCAACTGGTGGGGGAATGCCAATACTTGGGCAATCTACGCAAGTGCTCAAGGTTATAAGACGGGTAGCGTTCCAGTAGTAGGAGCAATCGCCGTTTGGGACGGTGGTGAATATGGTCACGTTGCTTATGTGACAGATGTTCAAAGCGAGACTTCTATTCAAGTATTTGAATGCAACTATGATGGTAGTGGAACTCAACCAATCGGAAACTATCGTGGCTGGTTTAATCCGACAGCATCAAGAGGTACTGTAAGATACATTTATCCAAACTAAAAATACTTAAAATGATTTAGAATTTCTAAATCTTTTTTTATTGTCTGAGAATTACCCTATTGCTATCTTTTGGCTTAGTAGATATTTGCTATACAATATTACAGGTTCTAAGGTGGACAGAGATTTTGAAAATAAAGAAAGATGCAAAACAATCCGATTATTAGTATGCATGTTCTATACTTGAAATCCTGTCTTCATTTTGAAAATTAGTAAAAAAATGGTATAATGAGAGGAAAAGATTCGGATAAAAGTAAATTGAACTTTAAAAAAAGAGAGTTATATAGACTCTACAAACACGATATAGTAATACTTCGGAGGGAAAATGACCAATATTAAATTAACTACTTTGGGCGGTGTTCGTGAAAACGGGAAAAACATGTACATCGCAGAAATTAACGACTCTATCTTCGTTTTAGATGCAGGTTTGAAATATCCTGAAAATGAACAGTTGGGTGTCGATGTCGTTATTCCAAATATGGAATATCTATTTGAAAACAGCGACCGTATTGCAGGAGTCTTTTTAACGCACGGACATGCGGATGCGATTGGAGCACTTCCTTATCTCTTGTCAGAAGTGAAAGTTCCTGTTTTTGGTTCAGAGTTAACCATCGAACTTGCCAAGCTTTTTGTTAAGGGAAATGATAGCGCTAAAAAATTCGATGATTTCCATGTTATTGATGAAAATACAGAAATCGACTTTGGTGGTACTGAAGTTTCCTTCTTCCGCACAACTCACTCTATCCCAGAAAGTTTGGGTGTTGTTTTGAAAACATCTGAAGGCAACATCGTCTATACAGGTGACTTTAAATTTGACCAAACAGCAAGTGAATCATACGCAACCGATTTCGGACGTCTAGCTGAAATTGGTCGTGAAGGAGTTTTGGCTCTTCTAAGTGATTCAGCAAATGCTGACAGCAATATCCAAGTAGCCAGCGAAAGTGAAGTTGGAGACGAAATTACACAAACTATTTCCGACTGGGATGGACGTATCATCGTTGCTGCAGTTGCAAGTAACCTTTCTCGTATTCAGCAAGTGTTTGATGCGGCTGCGGATACAGGTCGCCGTGTTGTTTTGACTGGTTTTGACGTTGAAAATATCGTTCGTACAGCTATCCGTTTGAAAAAATTGTCTTTAGCAAATGAGAATCTCTTGATTAAACCAAAAGATATGTCTCGTTTTGAGGACCATGAATTAATCATCCTTGAAACTGGACGCATGGGTGAACCGATTAACGGACTCCGCAAAATGTCCATTGGTCGTCACCGCTATGTTGAAATCAAAGATGGTGACTTGGTCTATATCGTTACGACGCCATCAATTGCTAAGGAAGCTGTGATGGCACGTGTAGAAAACATGGTCTACCAAGCAGGTGGTGTCGTTAAACCGATTACTCAAAGCTTGCGTGTATCAGGACATGGGAATGCGCGTGATCTTCAATTAATGATTAATCTCTTACATCCTCAGTATCTCTTCCCAATCCAGGGAGAATACCGTGAGTTGGATGCTCATGCCAAGGCTGCTATGGCGGTTGGTATGCTACCAGAGCGTATCTTTATTCCTAAAAAAGGGACAACCATGTCTTATGAGCATGGAGACTTCGTTCCATCCGGTGCTGTTACTGCAGGTGATGTCTTGATTGATGGTAATGCCATTGGGGATGTTGGGAACGTTGTTCTTCGTGACCGCAAGGTCTTGTCAGAAGATGGTATCTTTATCGTAGCTATCACTGTTAACCGTCGTGAGAAGAAAATCATTGCTAAAGCGCGAGTACATACGCGTGGATTCGTCTATCTTAAAAAGAGTCGTGATATCTTACGTGAAAGTACAGAGTTGGTGAACCAAACAGTTGAAGATTACCTCCAAGGTGAGGACTTTGACTGGGCTGATCTTAAAGGGAAGGTCCGTGATAATTTGGCCAAATTCCTTTTTGACCAAACCAAGCGTCGTCCAGCCATCCTACCAGTAGTCATGGAAGCAAAATAAGGATTAAATAACAGTAGAGAAAGTCGAGTTTCGGCTTTTTCTTATCTCAAACGAATAAGGAGCAAGTTATGGCAGTAATGAAGATTGAGTATTACTCAGAAGTTTTAGATATGGAGTGGGGAGTAAATGTTCTCTATCCTGATGCATCTCGGGTGATAGAGCCAAACAGTAAAGATATCCCAGTTCTCTACCTACTTCACGGGATGTCTGGAAACCACAATAGTTGGCTCAAGCGGACCAATGTAGAACGCTTGCTACGAGGGACCAATCTGATTGTTGTCATGCCAAATACAAGTAATGGCTGGTACACAGATACTCAGTATGGCTATAACTACTATACAGCTCTAGCAGAAGAATTGCCTAAGGTGCTCAAACGCTTCTTCCCTAATATGACAAGTAAGCGAGAAAAAACCTTCATTGCTGGTTTATCAATGGGAGGCTACGGTTCCTTCAAATTGGCACTGTCAACTGACCGTTTCTCGCATGCCGCTAGCTTTTCTGGGGCACTTAGTTTCGAGGAGTTTTCTCCTGAGAGTCAAGATTTAGGGACGCGTGCCTACTGGAGAGGTGTTTTTGGTAAAGTTAATGATTGGGTGAATAGCCCTTACTCACTTGAAACACTCGCTAAAAAGTCTGATAAGAAAACCAAGCTTTGGGTATGGTGTGGCGAACAGGATTATCTCTACTCTGCCAATAATCTAGCAGTTAAAAATCTTAAGAAACTTGGTTTCGATGTGACCTATAGCCATAGTGCAGGAACCCATGAGTGGTATTATTGGGAAAAACAATTGGAACGTTTTTTGACCACCTTACCAATCGATTTTGTTTTGGAAGAACGCTTGTCTTGATTTTAGCTTTCTTTTAGTTTGTTTCAGTAAAATAAAGAATCTATCTTTAGAATGGGAATCCATAACTTAAAGATGGGTTCTTATTTTTTTAGAAAGGTGGGAAATCATGAGCTGGATTATTCGTGTTATATATCGATTTTTACTCGGAATTTTGCGTATGTTTTGGCGCCTTATATGGATACTTATACTCTTAATTCTCATCACTTTTGGGATTCTCTGGTATGCGACAGGGGATTTATCAGGTGCCTTAAACCAAGTCAGTAAACTTGCTCAAGTCGGTCAAGGAGGTTGGCAACAATGGCAAGAAACTGGTAAATTGCAAGGCTTATCTCAGACAGATCATCACCAAGATTCAGGAGCAAAATGGTCAAAGGCAGAAGCAACGATTTATATCGATCCTCAAATGGATGTTAGCTTCCAAAAAGCTTATGCTGATGCTATTTCCAACTGGAATCAGACCGGCGCTTTTAACTTTGTGCTTGTAACAGAGCCGGATCAAGCCAATATTTTCGCTACCGAAATGAACGATGGTTCGACAGCTGTTGCTGGCGAGGCAGAGAGTCAAACAAATCTCCTAACCAAACAATTCACTTCAGTAACCGTTCGTTTAAATCATTACTATCTATCTAATCCAAATTATGGCTATACCTACGACCGCATCTTGCATACAGCAGAGCATGAGCTAGGGCATGCCATTGGTTTGGAACATACCAATGAAGTTTCGGTCATGCAGCCAGCGGGGTCATACTATGGTATTCAGGCTCAAGATGTTCAAGCAGTTCAGGAACTTTACGGATCTGGAGAATAAGTCTTTTCAAGCTCAAATAGGACTTCTTGATGTCAGCAATGATAAGGGGTTTTTGCTATAATGGAACTATGAATAACTTGATCAAATCAAAACTGGAGCTCTTGCCGACTAGTCCAGGTTGTTACATCCACAAAGACAAGAATGGCACCATCATCTATGTGGGGAAGGCTAAAAATCTGCGTAATCGTGTACGGTCCTATTTCCGTGGAAGCCATGATACCAAGACAGAAGCCTTAGTATCTGAAATTGTAGATTTTGAGTTTATTGTTACGGAGTCCAATATTGAGGCTCTTCTACTTGAAATCAACCTGATTAAGGAAAACAAGCCTAAATACAATATTATGCTCAAGGACGATAAGTCCTATCCTTTCATCAAAATCACAAATGAGCGTTATCCTCGATTGATTATTACCCGTCAGGTCAAGAAAGACGGAGGACTCTATTTTGGTCCCTATCCGGATGTGGGCGCGGCCAATGAAATCAAACGGCTATTGGATCGGATTTTTCCTTTTCGTAAATGTACCAATCCACCATCAAAGGTCTGCTTTTATTACCATATTGGGCAGTGTATGGCACATACTGTCTGCTATAAAGATGAGGCCTATTTCAAAGCTATGGCCCAAGAAGTTTCTGATTTTCTTAAGGGGCAGGATGATAAAATCATCGATGACCTCAAGGAAAAGATGAATGCGGCGGCTCAGAGCATGGAATTTGAGCGTGCGGCTGAATACCGTGATTTGATTCAGGCCATTGGAACCCTTCGAACCAAGCAACGTGTTATGGCTAAAGACCTTCAAAATCGTGATGTATTTGGTTACTACGTGGATAAGGGTTGGATGTGTGTTCAGGTTTTCTTTGTCCGTCAAGGTAAACTGATTGAACGCGATGTCAATCTCTTCCCTTACTACAACGATCCAGACGAGGATTTCTTGACCTATGTGGGGCAGTTTTATCAAGAAAAATCTCACTTGGTTCCCAATGAAATTCTGATTCCTCAGGATATTGATGAAGAAGCAGTTAAGGCTTTGGTGGATACCAAGGTTCTTAAACCCCAGCGCGGGGAGAAAAAGCAACTGGTCAATCTCGCCATCAAAAATGCTCGTGTCAGTCTAGAGCAGAAATTTAATCTGTTGGAGAAATCGGTTGAAAAGACCCAAGGGGCTATTGAAAACTTAGGACGATTGCTCAAGATTCCAACCCCAGTCCGTATCGAGTCCTTTGACAATTCCAATATCATGGGGACTAGTCCAGTATCTGCTATGGTTGTTTTTGTCAATGGAAAACCTAGCAAGAAGGATTACCGTAAGTATAAAATTAAGACTGTGGTCGGACCAGATGACTATGCTAGTATGCGTGAGGTTATCCGCAGACGCTATGGGCGCGTCCAGCGTGATGGTTTGACACCGCCAGATTTGATTGTCATTGATGGTGGTCAAGGTCAGGTTAATATTGCTAAGCAGGTTATTCAAGAAGAGTTAGGGTTAGATATTCCAATCGCAGGTCTGCAAAAGAATGACAAGCACCAAACCCATGAATTGCTCTTTGGCGATCCTCTCCAAGTCATCGAACTCTCACGGACCTCACAGGAATTTTTCCTCCTGCAACGCATTCAGGATGAAGTCCACCGCTTTGCGATTACCTTCCACCGTCAACTACGTTCTAAAAATTCCTTCTCTTCTCAATTAGATGGAATTGAAGGTTTGGGTCCAAAACGCAAGCAGAATTTGATGAAATATTTTAAATCTCAGACAAAAATCAAGGAAGCCAGCGTGGATGAGATTGTCGCCGTTGGTATACCAAGAGCTGTGGCAGAAGCAGTTCATCATCACCTGAATCCAGAAGTAGACTCAGCGTTAGCTCAAGTAGCTGAGAAGCCTGTCGGGTATAAGGAATAAACTAGCAGAGGAATGTTTTAGCTTTAGTGGATGCAAGCTAGTCGGATTTGTGGTAAAATAGATAAGATATGACAAAAGAATTTCATCATGTAACGGTCATGCTCCATGAGACCATTGATATGCTAGATGTGAAACCTGATGGTATTTACGTTGATGCGACCTTGGGAGGAGCAGGACACAGCGAGTATTTATTAAGTAAGTTAAGCGAGAAAGGCCATCTCTATGCCTTTGACCAAGATCAGAATGCTATTGATAATGCGCAAAAACGTTTGGATCCCTATATCGAAAAGGGGATGGTCACCTTCATCAAGGATAATTTCCGTCATTTGAAGGACCGCTTAAATGACTTAGGTGTGACTGAAATTGATGGAATTTGTTATGACTTAGGTGTGTCTAGTCCGCAGTTAGATCAACGTGAACGTGGTTTTTCTTATAAAAAAGATGCCCCACTAGATATGCGGATGAATCAAGAAGCTAGCTTGACTGCTTATGAGGTGGTCAATCAATATGACTACCATGATTTGGTACGAATCTTTTTCAAATATGGAGAAGACAAATTTTCCAAACAGATTGCTCGAAAAATTGAACAGGCGCGTGAGCTTAAACCGATCGAGACAACGACTGAGTTGGCAGAGATTATCAAATCTGCCAAACCGGCTAAGGAGCTCAAGAAAAAAGGTCACCCAGCCAAACAAATTTTCCAAGCTATCCGTATCGAAGTCAATGATGAGTTGGGTGCTGCAGATGAATCAATCCAGCAGGCGATTGAACTTCTAGCTCTAGACGGAAGAATTTCAGTCATCACCTTCCATTCGCTTGAAGACCGTTTGACTAAACAGTTATTTAAGGAAGCTTCCACAGTTGAAGTGCCTAAAGGTTTGCCTTTTATTCCAGACGATCTCAAGCCAAAGATGGAATTAGTGTCTCGTAAACCAATCTTGCCAAGCAAGGAAGAGTTGGAAGCCAATAATCGTTCCCACTCAGCCAAGCTTCGAGTGGCAAGAAAAATTCACAAGTAAGAGGAAACAATGGCAGAAACAAGAGGAACAACGAGCCAATTGCTACAAGCTCGTATTAAACAATTTTCACGTGTTGAAAAGGCCTTTTACCTTTCAATTGCCATCACAGCTCTTGTCTTAGCAATTAGTGTAGTCTATATGCAGACAAAACTTTTTCAGGTCCAGAGTGATTTGACAAGAGTCAATGCACAAATTGAAGAAAAAAAGACAGAGCTAGATGATGCCAAACAAGAAGTTAACGAATTAATCCGATCAGAACGTTTGACCGGAATTGCAAATTCTCAAGAGTTGCAATTGAATAATGAAAATATTCGATCGGCGGAGTAGTATATGAAATCCTGGAAAGAAAGAATCATACGCTTTGCCATTAAGAATCGTAAATCTCCAATGGAAAACCGCAGATTAGTAGGAAAGAATTTGAGCTTATTGGCTGTCTTTCTATTTGCTGTTTTTTTGGTTAACTTTGCGGTGATTATTGGTACAGGCTCAAAATTTGGTGTAAATTTAGTTAAAGAAGCAAGTAAGGTCCATCAAACGACTCGGACAGTTCCAGCAAAACGTGGAACAATTTATGATCGTAATGGAACACCGATTGCAGAAGATGCAACATCTTATAACGTCTATGCGATTATCGATAAGGAATATAAATCTGCAAATGGGAAAATTCTCTATGTAGAAGAATCTCAGTATAGCAAGGTTGCAGAAGTCTTTCATAAATATCTAGATATGGATGAGTCCTATGTTAAGGAACAACTTTCTCAACCAAATCTCAACCAAGTTTCCTTTGGTGTAAAGGGGAATGGTATTACCTATGCCAATATGATGTCCATTAAACAGGATTTGGAAACTGCTAAGGTCGAGGGGGTTAATTTTACCACTAGTCCTAACCGAAGTTATCCAAATGGGAAATTTGCTTCATCATTTATTGGTTTAGCCCAGTTACATGAAAATGAAGATGGGACAAAAAGTCTCATTGGAACGTCTGGTGTCGAGAGCTCCTTAAATAGCTTGTTGGCAGGAACAGACGGCATTATTACCTATGAAAAAGATCGTTTAGGTAATATTGTTCCAGGGACGGAACAAGTTACCCAACAAACTGTAAATGGAAAAGATGTCTACACGACCCTATCCAGTCCTTTGCAGTCCTTTATGGAAAGTCAAATGGATGCCTTTCAAGAAAAAGTTAAGGGCAAGTACATGAATGCGACCTTGGTTAGTGCCAAGACAGGGGAAATTCTTGCCACAACCCAAAGGCCTACTTTTGATGCGAATACAAAAGAAGGCTTAACGGATGACTTTGTTTGGCGAAACATTTTATATCAAAGTAATTATGAGCCAGGTTCAACCATGAAAGTGATGACCTTGGCAGCAGCTATTGATAATAAGACCTTTAATGGAGGGGAATACTTCAATAGTAGCGAATTAAAAATAGCGGACGCAACTATTAAGGACTGGGATGTGAATGATGGCTTATCATCAGGAAGCATGATGACTTATTCGCAGGGTTTTGCTCACTCTAGTAATGTCGGTATGACCTTACTCGAACAAAAAATGGGTGATAGTACTTGGTTAGACTATCTCAACCGTTTCAAATTTGGAATTCCAACTCGTTTTGGAATGCCCGATGAGTATGCGGGACAACTACCTGCAGATAACGTTGTTAATATTGCCATGAGTGCTTTTGGTCAAGGGATCTCTGTTACCCAAACTCAGATGTTTCGTGCCTTTACAGCAATTGCGAATGATGGGGTTATGCTAGAACCGAAGTTTATTAGTGCCCTCTATGATCCAAATGATCAGACTGTTCGTAAATCACAAAGAGAGGTTGTAGGGAATCCTGTTTCTAAAGAAGCGGCTAGTTTGACTAGGGAAAACATGATTTTGGTTGGTACAGACCCTATTTATGGGACCATGTATAATCGTAATGATAATAAACCAGTAATTACTGTTCCTGGTCAGAATGTTTCTGTCAAATCTGGAACAGCTCAAATTGCCGATGAGCAAAACGGAGGATATTTAGTTGGGAAAACCAATTATATCTTTTCTGTAGTAACCATGCATCCTTCTGAAAATCCAGACTTTATTCTTTACGTGACAGTTCAACAACCAGAACACTTTTCTACCCCTTGGTTTGGAGAGTTTGCTAATCCTATTCTTGAACGAGCTTCTGCCATGAAAGATATTTTAAATCTTCAATCAACTGCTAAGAATTTAGACCAAATAACTACTACAACTAGTTATGCCATGCCTAGCATTAAGGACTCTAGCCCTGGAGATTTAGCTGAAGAACTCCGTCGTAACCTTGTACAACCAATTGTTATCGGTTCGGGAACAAAAATCAAAGAAAGCTCTGTAGCAGAAGGAACCAATCTAGACGCCAATCAGCAAATCTTACTCCTTTCAGATAAGGTTGAAGAGATGCCTGACTTATATGGTTGGTCTAAGAAAAATGTTGAAACCTTTGCCAAATGGCTGAATCTTGAAGTTGAGTTTGAAGGTACAGGAGAAACTGTTAAAAAGCAAAGTGTTCGTTCTAATACAGCTTTAAAAGATTTACAGAAAATAAAAATAACATTAGGAGATTAGAATGCTTATTTCTATCTTTGCTGGAATTCTTACTTTTGTTCTTACAGTAGTAGGAATTCCATCCTTTATCCGTTTTTACCATAAAGCACAAATTACCGGTCAGCAGATGCATGAGGATGTGAAACAACATCAGGCTAAAGCTGGGACACCGACAATGGGAGGAATCGTCTTCCTTATAACAGGTGTTTTAGTTAGTTTAGTTCTTACTCTTTTGACCAATCAACTAACCAATAATGTTGGAATGATCCTCTTTATCCTAGTCTTATATAGTTTGGTTGGTTTCTTAGATGATTTCCTCAAGGTTTTCCGTAAAATCAACGAAGGACTTAATCCTAAACAAAAACTCTTGCTTCAGTTGGTCGGAGGGGTTATCTTCTATTTCTTTTATGAAAGAGGAGGAGATATCTTAAATGTATTTGGTTATCCTTTACACTTAGGCGTTCTTTACATCCTTTTTGCTCTCTTTTGGCTAGTCGGTTTTTCAAATGCTGTTAACTTGACTGACGGGATTGATGGCTTAGCAAGTATCTCAGTAGTAATCAGCCTATCTGCCTACGGAGTGATTGCCTATGTGCAAAACCAGTTGGATATCTTGCTAGTGATTATAGCTATGATTGGTGGCCTTCTTGGTTTCTTTGTCTTTAATCACAAGCCTGCTAAGGTCTTCATGGGTGATGTCGGAAGTCTTGCCCTTGGAGGGATGTTGGCTGCTATTTCCATGGCACTACACCAAGAATGGACCTTGCTCTTGATTGGTATAGTCTATGTTTTTGAAACAACATCTGTTATGATGCAAGTTAGCTACTTTAAGTTGTCTGGAGGAAAACGTATCTTCCGTATGACTCCAGTTCACCACCATTTTGAATTGGGTGGCTTTTCAGGTAAAGGTCAGCCTTGGAGTGAGTGGAAAGTCGATTTCTTCTTCTGGTTAGTCGGTTTGCTAGCTAGTCTCTTAACTTTAGCTTTCATGTATTTATTTTAAATCGTAAATCGTTATCAAAGAGAAGGATTGAACCCTTCTCTTTTTCTGCTTATGAATCCTTTTCTCAAAAAGTAAAAATATGGTAAAATGGAAAAAAGAAAGTTGAGATTATGAGTTATTTTAAAAAGTATACATTTGACAAATCTAAGTTTAAGTTAGGGATGCGAACGTTTAAAACAGGAATCGCTGTTTTTTTGGTCCTTATGATTTTTGGTTTTTTTGGATGGAAGGGACTTCAAATCGGAGCGCTAACGGCTGTCTTTAGTTTGA
This sequence comes from uncultured Streptococcus sp., assembly GCA_963548045.1. Taxonomy (GTDB): domain Bacteria; phylum Bacillota; class Bacilli; order Lactobacillales; family Streptococcaceae; genus Streptococcus. The sequence goes on along the minus strand of CAUUTJ010000001.1, from coordinate 55,713 downwards.
GAGAAGACTTTGATAAGAGTGTTCATTTTGGTACTTCTCGTATTTTAGGGAATAGCATCGGTGGTTTTTATGCACTGATTCTCTTCCTCCTAAATAATTTTTTTCAGGGAGCCTTTTTGGTAACTCTCCTGGTTGTTCCGATTTGTACCATGTTAACCATTATGACAAATGTCGCCATGAATAATAAGTCGGGAGTCATCGGTGGAGTTGCAGCCATGTTGATTATTACCCTATCAATTCCAAATGGTGAAACTGTTTTGTACGTGTTTGCCCGAGTTTTTGAAACATTTATGGGTGTTTTTGTAGCAATTCTTGTAAATTACGATATTGATCGTTTACGAAGCATTTTACTGAAAAAAACAAAATAATGTCACAAGATATAACATTAATGATTGACGATTGATTTTTTTTAGACTATAATAGACAGAAAGAAGGAAGTGTACATGAAGGAAAAAGAATTTCGCCGCAATATGGCAGTTTTCCCTATTGGTAGTGTTATGAAGCTAACCGATCTTTCGGCGCGCCAAATTCGTTACTATGAGGACCAGGAGTTGATTAAGCCTGACCGCAACGAAGGCAATCGTCGGATGTATTCTTTGAATGACATGGATCGGTTGCTTGAGATTAAAGATTATATCTCTGAAGGTCTTAACATTGCTGCCATCAAGAAAAAATATGCTGAACGTGAAGCGAAATCTAGAAAACCAGTTAGTCAAACTGAAGTGCGTCGGGCGCTTCGGAATGAGGTTCTCCAACAAAGCCGCTTTGCTTCTCAACAATCACCTTTTGGTCGCGGTTAGGCAACCGCTAGTCGTCATATATAAGGAGAAAAAACCATGCCAATCACAGCTGCAGATATTCGTCGTGAAGTTAAGGAAAAAAATGTAACCTTTATCCGCCTCATGTTTTCAGATATTTTGGGAACAATGAAAAACGTCGAAATTCCTGCTACAGATGAACAACTAGACAAGGTCTTGTCAAACAAGGCTATGTTTGATGGATCTTCTATTGAAGGGTTTGTTCGTATTAACGAATCGGATATGTATCTTTACCCTGACTTGGATACCTGGACAGTCTTTCCTTGGGGAGATGAGAATGGTAGTGTCGCAGGATTGATTTGTGATGTCTATACGACAGAAGGAAAACCATTTGCAGGAGACCCTCGTGGAAACCTCAAACGTGCTCTTCGTCACATGGAAGAAGTTGGATTCAAATCTTTCAACCTTGGACCAGAACCAGAATTCTTCCTATTTAAGCTTGATGAAAACGGGGACCCAACTCTTGAGGTAAATGACAAGGGTGGTTACTTTGATTTGGCACCTACAGACCTTGCTGATAACACTCGTCGTGAGATTGTTAACGTCTTGACCAAAATGGGATTTGAAGTGGAAGCAAGTCACCACGAAGTGGCCGTAGGTCAACATGAGATTGACTTTAAGTACGATGAAGTCCTCCGTGCTTGTGATAAGATTCAAATTTTTAAACTTGTTGTAAAAACAATCGCTCGTAAACACGGTCTCTATGCAACCTTTATGGCTAAACCAAAATTTGGTATCGCTGGTTCAGGTATGCACTGCAATATGTCTTTGTTTGATGCTGAGGGAAATAATGCCTTCTTTGATCCAAATGATCCAAAAGGAATGCAGTTATCAGAAACTGCTTACTACTTCCTTGGTGGTTTGATCAAACATGCCTACAACTATACAGCTATCATGAACCCAACCGTTAACTCATACAAACGTTTGGTTCCAGGCTACGAAGCCCCTGTTTACATCGCTTGGGCTGGCCGTAACCGTTCACCGCTTGTCCGTGTACCAGCTTCACGCGGAATGGGAACACGTTTGGAGTTGCGCTCGGTGGACCCAATGGCAAACCCTTATATTGCTATGGCTGTTCTTTTGGAAGTCGGTTTGAACGGTATCGAAAACAAAATTGAAGCACCAGCACCAATCGAAGAAAATATCTACATCATGACTGCTGAAGAGCGTAAAGAGGCTGGCATTACTGACCTTCCATCAACTCTTCACAACGCTTTGAAGGCTTTGACAGAAGACGAAGTCGTTAAGGCTGCTCTGGGTGAACATATCTATACGAGCTTCCTTGAAGCTAAACGCATCGAGTGGGCGAGCTATGCAACCTTTGTCTCACAATGGGAAATTGATAACTACCTAGATCTTTACTAATAACAAATAAGAAGATTGTCCGTGAGGACGATCTTTTTTTCTTGCAATTTATATCGAGGTGTGATATATTTTATATAACGAAGTGCGATATATTGAACTGAATTGGAGGTCTGGTTAAATGGAATTAACAGATAAGATTAGGAGGGTCTACCTTCCTATGACTGAAACGGGTTTTTATATTCTGTTCTGTCTGCAAAAGGAGAACCATGGTTATGGTATTACACAAAAGGTCAAAGAGATGACAGATTCGCAAGTATCAATTAGTCCTGGAACTATGTATGGAACCCTATCGAAGATGGAAAAGGATGGTTTGGTTTCCTTTGTTCGAGAAGAGGAAAAACGAAAAATCTATCAGATAACAGACTTGGGTCGAAAAGTTTTAGAGATTGAGTTGAAACGTATTGAGCGGCTCTATAGAAACAGTCGGGAGGAGCTTTGATGGAAAAGAAAGTTGTTTATAGAATTGCTACCATTGCGGATTATGATAGAGAGGCTCTCTATCTCGGAAAAATGCATGCTCAGGGCTGGAAACTTAAGGAAGTAAGTTATTCTAACTTAGTAGTTGCGGTTAAGTATACTTTTGAAAAGTGCCAACCGGAGCAGGTGGTTTATCAGTTAGACTTTTATCCTATGAAAAAGTCAGAGAGAGCTTCCTATTTACAACTGTTTAAAGATTGTGGCTGGGAGCATATTACAGGATTTAATGGTTTTTCCTATTTTAGAAAACCTTATTCTCAAATTGAATCGGATGCCGAGTTTGAAATTTATAACGACGCGGCTGGGAAGTTAGCTGTGGTCAAGCGCATTTTAACAATGCGGATGCTTCCTGTCTTGCTTCTCTTTTCAGTACTACTACCGGTTTTCTCAAAGTTACTCAGTGGAAGAAGTTATTTCAGTTGGGGAATGTTTTTGATTGTTATCATAGACTGTACTTTATTGATAGTTTTCGCGATTCAGATTTCTTATATTTTTTGGAGATTGTTTCAAAAGTGGAAAGAATTATCTGATAAATAAAACCATTTTGGAGGTTAGACAATGAATAGCAAAGTACAATTTCGAATGTTTACCATTTTTGATTTGGATAAGGTAGAAGATTATTTGCATGAGATGCATTTGAAAGGTTGGAAATTTAAATCGAATCGTTTTGGCTTTTTCTATTTTGAACAATGCCGACCAGATGATATAATTTACCGTGTGTGGAATACTAGCTACCTTAGAAAAAATGAGGTAGATTTACAAAGTATTAAGGATAGAGGATGGGAATTTGTGGAAAATTGTTCTTATACTGTTTTTCGAAAAGCAACGTGTGATTTAGTTCCAAACGAACAAATTTTTATGAACAATCGTCTTAGATGGGATGGTGTGAAATCTGGACTTCGTACAGCTACAGTTTCTATCTCTGGCGGTCTAGTTGTTTGTATGAGTCTGTTTCGCGAAAACCTCTCTCATTCTTTCTTCCTTATTTTTGCCCTATATGCTCTCATGATTTCTTATCTAATCTATAGTTTTTACAGACTTAGAAGGAAATATCTGGTTGATTAACAATAGTTTCTAGGTCTTTAGACTGATTTTTAGCACTCTTGACAAAAGAGTGCTAATTTTTTGAGTTTTTGTCTTGACATTCTTTTCTAAGGGTGTATAATAGAATCATAAGTTAGCACTTGGAAGTGGCGAGTGCTAAAAAGATCTATCAGAGAGGAGTAGCGAGATGGTTACAGAACGTCAGCAGAATATTTTAAATCTGATTATTGACATCTTTACCAAAACGCACGAACCTGTTGGATCCAAAGCCTTGCAAGAGTCTATCAACTCTAGTAGTGCTACCATTCGAAATGATATGGCAGCCTTAGAAAAGCAAGGTTTACTTGAAAAAGCTCATACTTCCAGTGGTCGGATGCCGAGTGTGGCTGGATTTCAATACTATGTCAAACACTCCTTGTCCTTCGACCGTTTAGCTGAGAATCAAGTTTATGAGATTGTAAAAGCATTTGATCAGGAGTTCTTCAAACTTGAGGATATCCTTCAAGAGGCAACTAAAATCTTGTCAGACTTGAGTGGTTGTACGGTTGTAGCACTGGATGTCGAACCAAGTAGGCAGAAGCTGACAGCTTTTGATATTGTTGTCCTCGGACAACATACAGCTCTTGCTGTTTTTACGCTTGATGAGTCTAGAACAGTTACCAGTCAGTTTTTGATTCCGAGAAATTTCTTGCAGGAGGATTTAAATCGCCTCAAGACCATGATTCAAGAACGTTTCCTGGATCAGACTGTTTTGGATATTCACTACAAGATTCGGACAGAGATTCCGCAAGTTATCCAACGTTACTTTACAACAACGGATAACGTCATGGACCTCGTCGAACATATCTTCAAAGAAATGTTCAATGAAAACATCGTGGTTTCTGGGAAAGTCAATCTTTTGAATTTCGCTAATTTAGCGGCATATCAATTCTTTGATCATCCACAAAAAGTAGCTTTGGAAATTCGAGAGAATTTGATTGGAGACCAGATGCAGAGTGTCCGAGTTGCAGATAGCCAAGAATCTTGTCTTTCTGACTTAGCAGTGATTAGCAGTAAATTCCTGATTCCCTATCGTGGATTTGGAATTCTTGCGATTATAGGTCCAGTCAATTTGAATTATCAACAATTGGTAAATCAACTCAATGTTGTTAATCGAGTTCTGACTATGAAGTTGACGGATTTTTACCGCTATCTCAGCAGCAATCACTATGAAGTGAATTAAGATTGAAATCATTAAAGGAGGCGAAAATGGCCCAAGATATTAAAAATGAAGAAATAAAAGAAGAGGAAGTTGTGGAAACAGCTGAAGAAACAACTCCTGAGAAGTCTGAATTGGACTTGGCAAATGAACGTGCCGAAGAATTTGAAAACAAATACCTTCGTGCTCATGCAGAAATGCAAAACATTCAGCGCCGTGCCAATGAAGAACGTCAACAATTACAAAAATACCGTAGCCAAGATTTGGCAAAAGCGATCTTACCATCACTGGACAACCTCGAACGTGCCCTTGCCGTCGAAGGATTGACAGATGATGTGAAGAAGGGCTTGGAAATGGTCCAAGAAAGTTTGGTACATGCTCTGAAAGAAGAAGGAATCGAAGAAATTCCAGCGGACGGAGCCTTTGACCATAACTACCACATGGCCATCCAAACCTTACCTGCAGATGACGAACATCCAGCAGACACCATCGCACAAGTCTTCCAAAAAGGCTACAAACTCCATGACCGCATCCTGCGCCCAGCCATGGTAGTGGTTTATAACTAGGCTACCTTGTCCGAAACGACACTAAACTATGAAAGAAAGATTAACATTGGTTCGGCTTTGCCAATAGTGAGCGAAGCGAACCGAAGGCGATACTCTTCGCCGTGGCGGTATCTTCGCAAACTTTGAGACCTTAGGCTCAAAGTTTAGTCAAAGAGATTGACGAAGTCAAGCTCTGACGGCGTCGCCACTTAAGAAGAGTATCAAAAAGAAAAAAGAATATAAAATTTAAGGAGAAAAACACATGTCTAAAATTATCGGTATTGACTTAGGTACAACAAACTCAGCAGTTGCAGTTCTTGAAGGAACTGAAAGCAAAATCATCGCAAACCCAGAAGGTAACCGTACAACTCCATCTGTAGTGTCATTCAAAAATGGTGAAATCATCGTTGGTGACGCTGCAAAACGTCAAGCAGTGACAAATCCAGATACAGTGATCTCTATCAAATCTAAGATGGGTACTTCTGAAAAAGTTTCTGCTAACGGAAAAGAATACACTCCACAAGAAATCTCAGCTATGATTCTTCAATACTTGAAAGGTTACGCTGAAGATTACCTTGGTGAAAAAGTAACGAAAGCAGTTATCACAGTTCCTGCTTACTTCAACGATGCACAACGTCAAGCAACTAAAGACGCTGGTAAAATCGCTGGTCTTGAAGTAGAACGTATCGTCAACGAACCAACAGCAGCAGCCCTTGCTTACGGTTTGGATAAGACTGATAAAGAAGAAAAAATCTTGGTATTCGACCTTGGTGGTGGTACATTCGACGTATCTATCCTTGAATTGGGTGATGGTGTCTTTGATGTATTGGCAACTGCAGGGGATAACAAACTCGGTGGTGACGACTTTGACCAAAAAATCATCGACCACATGGTTGAAGAATTCAAGAAAGAAAATGGTATCGACTTGTCAACAGACAAGATGGCGCTTCAACGTTTGAAAGACGCAGCTGAAAAAGCGAAGAAAGACCTTTCTGGTGTGACTTCAACTCAAATCAGCTTGCCATTCATCACTGCAGGAGCTGCTGGACCTCTTCACTTGGAAATGACCTTGACTCGTGCGAAATTCGATGATTTGACTCGTGACCTTGTAGAACGTACGAAAACTCCAGTTCGTCAAGCCCTTTCAGATGCAGGTTTGAGCTTGTCAGATATCGACGAAGTCATCCTTGTCGGTGGTTCAACTCGTATCCCTGCCGTTGTAGAAGCTGTTAAAGCTGAAACTGGTAAAGAACCAAACAAATCAGTGAACCCTGACGAAGTAGTTGCCATGGGTGCTGCGATCCAAGGTGGTGTGATCACTGGTGATGTGAAAGACGTTGTCCTTCTTGACGTAACTCCATTGTCACTTGGTATCGAAACAATGGGTGGAGTCTTCACAAAACTCATCGACCGCAACACTACAATTCCAACTTCTAAATCACAAGTCTTCTCAACTGCAGCAGACAACCAACCAGCCGTTGATATCCACGTTCTTCAAGGGGAACGCCCAATGGCAGCAGATAACAAGACTCTTGGACGTTTCCAATTGACTGATATCCCAGCTGCACCTCGTGGTATCCCACAAATCGAAGTAACATTTGACATCGATAAGAATGGTATCGTATCTGTTAAAGCGAAAGATCTTGGAACTCAAAAAGAACAAACAATTGTTATCCAATCTAACTCAGGTTTGACAGACGAAGAAATCGACCGCATGATGAAAGATGCAGAAGCAAACGCTGAAGCAGATAAGAAACGTAAAGAAGAAGTTGACCTTCGTAACGAAGTAGACCAAGCAATCTTTGCGACTGAAAAGACAATCAAAGAAACTGAAGGCAAAGGCTTCGATGCAGAACGTGACGCTGCCCAAGCTGCCCTTGATGATCTTAAGAAAGCTCAAGAAGACAACAACTTGGACGAAATGAAAGCAAAACTTGAAGCATTGAACGAAAAAGCTCAAGGGCTTGCCGTTAAACTCTACGAACAAGCCGCAGCAGCGCAACAAGCCCAAGCAGGAGCAGAAGGCGCACAAGCAACAGGAAACGCAGGCGATGACGTCGTAGACGGAGAGTTTACGGAAAAATAAAATAGTCCAGTGGACTATTTTATCCCGAGCTTGAAAATCGGGGAGCGAGGCGTTAATAATGAATACTCACTCTTGTGATTGTCATTCTACGACAATCGCTATGCGTCTTTCCTAAATGCCTAACTAGTAAATGATAAGAAGAAATCCAGAGGTTGCAACCCAGCCTCTGTTTTTCGGTAAAATGGGACGACGCTAATATTTTAGTTTGTTTCGCAACACTAGAAAGAAAGGAACAAAGAGTGTTCGCAACTGAACACGGATTCCAAAGTTTCTAATTCAATATAAAAGAAAGGAACTGAACCCGACCTAAATTCTCGGAAAAAAGATAAATCTGTCTAGGAGCATCGCTCCGGCGCCAGATTTCCTATTTTTCAGTCGAATTTTACGGTCTTGGTATCTTAAATGAACAATACTGAATTTTATGACCGTTTGGGCGTTTCAAAGAATGCATCTCAGGATGAGATCAAGAAAGCCTATCGGAAATTATCTAAAAAATATCACCCAGATATCAACAAAGAGCCTGGTGCTGAGGAAAAGTACAAGGAAGTTCAAGAAGCTTATGAGACTTTGAGTGACGAACAAAAACGTGCTGCTTACGACCAATATGGTGCTGCAGGTGCCAATGGTGGCTTTGGTGGTGCAGGCGGTTTTGGTGGTTTCGATGGTGCAGGTGGTTTTGGCGGTTTTGAAGATATCTTCTCAAGTTTTTTCGGAGGAGGCGGTTCTTCTCGCAATCCAAACGCTCCGCGTCAAGGTGATGACCTCCAATATCGCGTCAATTTAACTTTTGAAGAAGCTATCTTTGGTACTGAAAAAGAAGTCAAATATAACCGTGAAGCAAGCTGTCGTACATGTAATGGATCTGGTGCTAAGCCTGGGACAAGTCCCGTTACTTGTGGACGCTGTCACGGTTCTGGTGTTATCAATGTCGATACCCAAACACCACTTGGTATGATGCGCCGTCAAGTAACCTGTGATGTCTGTCATGGTCGCGGGAAAGAAATCAAAGATCCATGTACGACTTGTCATGGAACGGGTCATGAAAAACAAGCCCACAGTGTCCATGTAAAAATTCCAGCAGGTATCGAAACGGGTCAACAAATTCGTCTAGCTGGTCAAGGTGAAGCTGGATTTAACGGAGGGCCTTATGGAGACTTGTATGTAGTAGTTTCGATTGAACCAAGCGATAAATTTGAGCGTGAAGGAACAACAATCTTCTATAATTTGAATCTAAACATTGTCCAAGCAGCCCTTGGAGATACAGTAGATATTCCAACAGTTCATGGGGATGTTGAATTGGTGATCCCAGAGGGAACTCAAACCGGTAAACGATTCCGCCTACGTGGCAAGGGAGCTCCGAGCCTACGTGGTGGTGCTGTTGGTGACCAATACGTGACTGTTAATGTCGTGACTCCAACAGGCCTGAACGAACGTCAAAAAGCAGCCTTGAAAGAATTCGCAGCTGCAGGTGATTTGAAAGTTAATCCAAAGAAAAAAGGCTTCTTTGACCATATTAAGGATGCCTTTGAAGGAGAATAAAACAAAAGAGCCGATTGGCTCTTTTTGTGTTATCTTGAAAAATTTAGCTTCAGAAAATCATTTTCCAGTTAGTCTACTATTTATACTTTTGAATGAGCAAGCCGGCTTTATCCATTTCCTGGATGAGTTGCTTGAGTTCTGCTTCTTTGCCGGGTTTCACAGTTACGGTATCAATGTGCTTAATCGCCGAATTATCCTGGATATCCACCAAGGTCAAAGCTTTTTCATAGAATGCGATTCCCTTTTTCATGCTTTCCGAATCCTTCAGAGTTAGACTTGTATAAGAAGAATGTGATTTTTTTCCGTTTTCTCGGAAATACTTCTCGCCTTCCTCCCCTAAAAATTGGGATAAACCATGATTGAATAAGTTGTCCTCTACTGAATGGTAGGAAATATCTCCTGTGTTTAGGACATAGACTTTGAGTCGGTTTTTAGTCAGGTTTGGACTTTCTTTTAGAACTGGGTGGCTATTGACAACATCATCAGAGAAAGTCACATAAAAATCTAAGCCTCCTCCCTCGAATTGATAGCTTCCATTTGATTCTACTTTTTCAGGAGGCAGGTCAAGGGAGATAAAGATTTGTTTTAAGGCTTCATTTCCTTTTCTGATGTCACTCGGTGAGGCCTTGAACAGATTGGCCAGTATTAAAAATGCCAGGGTTGCAAGAAGGCAGAGGCCACCAGAAATAATCAAGATGACTTTTAAAAACAGTTTCATTTTTAGTCCCTCCCTTTTCTGTTAGGATCAGGTAATCCAATGTGAATTTAAGGGGATATAAGAAAAGTTGGAAATTTTCTTTTTCTTAGTCTTCTTCAGTTTCTCGTAATTCTTTTATGACAGCAAGTCTTGCTTGAAGGTCTTTTTCAAAGACTTTAAATTTGTAAGTGAGGTCTTCTTGGTATCCTTTGATGACTTCTTTTTGTTGATTGATAATTTGGAGACTATTTTGTATGACATCCAAATCATCTTTGATTGCTTCAACGCGATCAGTGGTATCTAAAACTTCTTCAGTGATAACTTCACGATTCTTAACGAGGAGGTAAGATCCAACTGCAGAGCCTGCAAAAAGTAGTAAATTTGATAGTTTCATAGGAACTCCTTAAGCGTTTTTGATGGTTTCAGCGACTTGGGCAAGTTTGTCAAAGTCAGGTTCATGGGCGACAAAGTCAATTTTGAGGTCATCCTCGGCACCATAGCGAGGGACGAGGTGGACATGGGTATGAAAGACTGTTTGTCCAGCGACTTCTTCGCAGTTGGCAATGATATTCATACCATCAGCTTGGGTAGCTTTCATGATTTTTTGAGCAATGACTGGAATCTTAGCGAAGAGTTGGCTAGCGCTAGTGGCGTCCATTTCCAAAAGATTGCGATGGTGTTCTTTGGGAACAACCAAGGTATGACCAGGTGTTACTTGAGAAATATCAAGAAAGGCAAGGACTTGCTCATCTTCGTAAACCTTTGATGCGGGAATCTCCCCTGCGATAATTTTACAAAAAATGCAATCTGACATAAAATCTACCTCTACTGTATTGAATTTTGATATAATATAGCTACATTATACCAGATTCGGAGAAAATATGTTAGAAATTAAAAACCTGACAGGTGGCTATGTCCACGTCCCTGTCTTAAAGGATGTATCTTTTACTGTTGAAAGCGGGCAGTTGGTTGGTTTGATCGGCTTAAATGGTGCAGGTAAATCAACAACCATCAACGAAATTATCGGACTCTTAACTCCTTACAGTGGAAAGATAAGTATTGATGGATTGACTCTAGGAGAGGATGTTACGAACTATCGTAAGAAAATTGGCTACATCCCAGAAACTCCTAGTTTGTATGAAGAATTGACGCTCAGAGAACATATTGAGACGGTTGCTATGGCCTACGGTATTGAACAAAGTATCGCTTTCGAACGTGTAGAACCGCTTTTAAAAATGTTTCGTTTGGACCAGAAATTGGATTGGTTCCCGGTTCATTTTTCCAAAGGGATGAAGCAAAAGGTTATGATTATCTGTGCCTTTGTTGTGGATCCAAGTCTCTTTATCGTAGACGAGCCTTTCCTTGGCCTCGACCCCTTGGCGATTTCAGACTTGATTCAACTTCTAGAAGTGGAAAAGAAAAAAGGCAAGTCCATTCTCATGAGTACCCACGTCCTTGATTCAGCTGAAAAGATGTGTGACTCTTTTGTCATTCTCCACAAAGGTCAAGTAAGAGCCAAAGGGAATCTCCAACAACTCCGAGAAGCCTTTGCTATGCCAGATGCAAGCCTCAATGATATCTATTTGGCTCTGACAAAAGAGGAGGAGCTATGAAAGACTTGTTTTTAAAACGAAAGCAGGAATTTCGCAAGGAATGTTTGGGCTACCTTCGTTATGTGCTCAATGATCATTTTGTTTTGTTTTTATTGGTCTTACTAGGTTTTTTGGCCTACCAGTACAACCAGTTATTGCAACATTTTCCTGAAAATCATTTGCCAATCTTATGCTTGATTGGAATAGTTTCTATTTTGCTCTTGCTTTGGGGAGGGATTGCGACTTATCTAGAAGCTTCTGACAAACTCTTTCTCTTGGTGGCTGAAGAAAAAGTAAAAGAACATATCAAAAAGCAAAGTCTGATTTCTTTCATTTTTTGGATCAGTGTACAGACTCTCTTTTTGCTCTTGTTTGCCCCTTTATTTCTAGCCATGGGTCTTAGTTTACCGATTTTTGGAGTCTATCTCTTTGTTCTAGGGATTATAAAATACGTGATTTTTCGTCAAAAATCCAGCAAATTTTTCCTTGAAAACGGACTTAACTGGGATTACGTTATTTCTCAAGAGAGCAAACGCAAGCAGTTCTTACTTCGTTTCTTTGCCCTCTTTACCCAGGTTAAGGGGATTTCAAACAGCGTTAAGAGACGGGCTTATCTAGATTTTATCCTCAAAGGAGTTCAGAAAGTGCCGGGGAAAATCTGGCAGAATCTTTATCTTCGCTCCTATTTGAGAAATGGGGATTTATTCGCCCTTAGTCTGCGACTCATAATCCTATCCTTATCAGCTCTCGTGTTCATTGAACAATCCTGGATTGCACTAGCGATTGTAATTTTATTCAATTATCTTTTATTGTTTCAGCTTCTAGCTCTCTATCATGCCTTTGATTATCAATATCTGACGCAGCTATTTCCAGTAGGAAAGGGGCAAAAAGAGAGAGGTTTGAAGGAAATCTTGAGAGCAATTGGCATATTTGTCTTGGTCTTGGAAAGTCTCATAGGATTGGTTGTTTTCAAGGATAAAATCCTCGTCTTAGCCCTTGTGGGAGCAGGCCTTGTATTACAATATCTTTATTTGCCATATCAACTGAGAAGATTGGTTGACGAATAGCATAAAAATTAGTAGAATAATAAGGAAACTTTATTCGGAGGAAAAAAATGGACTTGGGTGATATTGAGCTAACGCTAACCCCGATATCTGGGAAGAGCGGAAAAGCTTATATGGGGAGTTATCCTGATGGAAAACGTGTTTTTATAAAAATGAATACTTCTCCAATCCTGCCTGGTTTAGCTAGAGAGCAAATTGCGCCGCAATTACTCTGGAGCCGTCGTTTGCCAGACGGTCGTGATATGTCTGCTCAGGAATGGTTGACAGGGAAAATTTTGACGCCAAGCGATATGAACCGTAAACAAATTATCGATATTTTGACACGTTTACACCGTTCACGTCCCTTAATGACCCAGTTGACACGCTTGGGGTATGCATTAGAAACGCCTTCGGATTTGCTTCAATCATGGGTAAATAAGGCTCCTGATGCGTTGAAAAATAACCAGTATCTACGACTGGTCTTGAGTGATATGCGTGAAAACCTTCCTGGCTTCAGAGAAGATTATGCAACCATAGTCCATGGGGATGTTCGTCACAGCAATTGGTTTGAGACAGAGAGTGGTTTGATTTACTTGGTAGACTGGGATTCCGTCCGCTTGACTGATCGTATGTTTGATGTGGCCTACCTACTCTGTCACTATATTCCAGAGTTTCAATGGCAAGAGTGGTTGACTAATTATGGCTACAAGTACAATCAAACGGTTTTGAATAAGTTATATTGGTATGCTCAGTTGTCGTTTTTGAGTCTGATTACCAAATACTATGAAAATCAAGATTTGGATAATGTAAATCGGGAGATTTATGCTTTGCGTACCTTCCGAGATAAGTATGGAAAGAAAAAATGAGAGTTAGAAATCGTAAAGGTGCAACTGAACTGTTAGAGGCTAATCCACAGTATGTTGTCTTAAATCCCGCAGAAGCTAAAGGCAAGTGGCGATATTTATTTGGCAATGACAATCCAATCCATGTCGAGGTTGGTAGTGGAAAAGGGGCTTTTGTATCAGGAATGGCCAAACAAAACCCTGACATCAACTATATCGGAATTGATATTCAGAAATCTGTCTTAAGTTATGCCTTAGATAAGGTCTTAGAGGTTGGAGTTCCCAACATTAAACTCCTATGGGTTGATGGTTCAGAATTGACCAATTATTTTGAAGATGGTGAAATTGATCGCTTGTACTTGAATTTTTCGGATCCTTGGCCTAAAAAACGACATGAGAAGCGTCGTTTGACCTACAAGAGCTTCTTGGACACTTTCAAACGCATCTTGCCTGAACATGGTGAAATTCACTTCAAGACGGATAACCGTGGCTTGTTTGAATATAGTTTAGTGAGCTTTTCACAATATGGTATGAAACTCAATGGTGTTTGGCTCGATTTACATGCCAGCGACTTTGAAGGAAATGTCATGACTGAGTATGAACAAAAGTTCTCAAGCAAAGGTCAAGTCATCTATCGAGTTGAAGCAGAATTTTAAGAAAAAGCTTGAATCCAAGCTATTTGGGTGCTTATGCTTTACATTAGTACATAAAAGTGCTATACTAATAGCAAGAATATAAGAAAGAGAGGCGGGGAGATATCTTCGCCTCTTGCTTATGAGGAGGTGGACGCAATCGCAACGATCGTTGAATTAGTCAGAGAAGTCGTAGAACCTGTCATTGAAGCTCCTTTTGAACTCGTAGATATCGAGTATGGAAAGATTGGCAGTGACATGATTCTTAGTATTTTTGTAGACAAGCCTGAAGGAATCACCTTGAATGATACAGCCGACTTGACTGAAATTATCAGTCCTGTCCTAGATACTATCAAGCCGGATCCCTTCCCAGAACAATATTTCCTAGAAATTACCAGTCCAGGATTGGAGCGTCCTTTGAAAACCAAGGAAGCAGTCGCTGGAGCGGTCGGGAAATACATCCATGTCGGGCTCTACCAAGCCATCGATAAGCAAAAGGTTTTTGAAGGAACCTTGTTGTCCTTTGAAGAGGATGAGTTGACTATGGAATATATGGATAAAACTCGCAAGAAAACAGTCCAAATTCCATATAACTTGGTATCAAAAGCACGTTTAGCAGTAAAATTATAGAAAGAAAGGATAGCTTTTGAGAATTCAAAAGTAAAAAGAACATGAGTAAAGAAATGCTAGAGGCCTTCCGCATTTTGGAAGAAGACAAGGGAATCAAGAAAGAAGATATCATCGACGCAGTAGTAGAATCACTTCGTTCTGCTTACCGTAGACGCTATGGTCAATCAGATAGTGTAGCTATTGATTTCAACGAAAAGACAGGTGACTTTACTGTCTATACTGTTCGTGAAGTTGTTGATGAAGTATTTGATAGCCGTTTGGAAATCAGCTTGAAAGATGCTCTTGCCATTAATTCAGCCTATGAGCTTGGTGACAAAATCAAATTTGAAGAAGCACCAGGAGAGTTTGGTCGTGTAGCGGCTCAGTCTGCGAAACAAACCATCATGGAAAAAATGCGCAAGCAAACACGTGCCATTACCTACAATACTTACAAAGAACATGAACAAGAAATCATGTCAGGTACAGTAGAACGTTTTGACAATCGTTTTATCTATGTCAATCTTGGCAGCATCGAAGCTCAATTGTCAAAACAAGACCAAATTCCTGGAGAAGTGTTTGCTTCTCATGATCGTATCGAAGTCTATGTCTACAAAGTTGAAGACAACCCTCGTGGTGTTAACGTCTTTGTTAGCCGTAGCCATCCAGAAATGATCAAACGTTTGATGGAACAAGAAATTCCAGAAGTATACGATGGAACTGTTGAAATCATGAGTGTGGCTCGTGAAGCGGGTGACCGTACCAAGGTTGCAGTTCGTAGTCACAATCCAAACGTGGATGCTATCGGAACAATTGTAGGGCGCGGTGGTGCAAACATTAAGAAAATCACAAGTAAGTTCCATCCAGCTCGTTACGATGCTAAGAGCGACCGCATGGTACCTGTAGAAGAAAATATCGATGTTATCGAGTGGGTAGCAGATCCAGCTGAATTTATCTACAATGCTATTGCTCCTGCAGAAGTTGACCAAGTTATCTTTGATGAAAACGACAGCAAGCGTGCCTTGGTTGTTGTACCAGATAACAAACTTTCTCTTGCAATCGGTCGTCGTGGACAAAACGTTCGCTTGGCAGCTCACTTGACTGGATACCGTATCGATATCAAGTCTGCAAGTGAATTTGAAGCTATGGAAGAAGCCGGTCAAGTTGATTTCGCTGACACAGACGAATTGACAGAAGAATAAAAGCTGCAAGAGGAGGGAAAGATGAAAACAAGAAAAATCCCTTTGCGCAAGTCTGTTGTTTCTAACGAAGTAATTGATAAGCGAGATTTACTCCGTATTGTCAAGAACAAAGAAGGAGAGGTCTTTATCGACCCGACAGGCAAGGCTAATGGCCGTGGCGCTTATATCAAGCTAGACAATGCAGAAGCCTTAGAGGCTAAAAAGAAAAAAGTCTTTAACCGCAGCTTTAACATGGAAGTTGAAGAAAGTTTTTATGACGAGTTGATCGCTTATGTTGATCACAAAGTAAAAAGAAGAGAGTTAGGACTTGAATAAGCAAAAAGTAAGTAATCTCTTGGGACTTGCTCAACGAGCAGGGAAAATTATCTCGGGTGAAGAAATGGTTGTCAAAGCCATTCAGGAACAGAAAGCTAAGCTGGTATTTCTAGCGCATGATGCTGCTCCCAACCTGACCAAGAAGATTCAAGATAAAAGTCACTATTATCAAGTAGAAGTTGTAACCGTGTTTTCAACACTGGAATTAAGCATAGCAGTTGGGAAATCAAGAAAGGTTTTAGCTGTGACAGATGCTGGATTTACAAAGAAAATGAGGTCTCTTATGGAATAGAAGAGGAGGACATGATTTGTCTAAGAAAAGATTGTACGAAATCGCAAAAGAACTTGGAAAAGAAAGTAAAGAAGTTGTAGCGCGTGCAAAAGAGTTGGGCTTGGAGGTGAAGAGCCACTCGTCAAGCGTTGAAGCTGATGCTGCTGAAAAAATCGTTGCTAGCTTTAAGCCTGCTACTCCTAAAGCAGAAGCAAAACCTGTAGCGCCAAAAGCAAGTGAAGCGAAGGTAGAAAAGAAATCTGAAACGCCAGCAGTTCCTAAGGAAGAAAAAGTAGTAGCTGCTAGACCACAAAGCCGAAACTTCAAGGCAGAGCGTGAAGCTCGTGCAAAAGAGCAAGCAGAGCGACGCAAGCAAAACAAGGGCAACAACCGTGACCAACAACAAAACGGGAACCGTCAAAAAAATGACAACCGTAATGGTGGAAAACCAGGTCAAGGAAACCGCGACAACCGTCGTTTTAATGATCAAGGTAAAAAACAACAAGGTCAAGGAAATCGTGGGAACGATCGTCGCCAACAAGCGGAAAATCGTCCGAACCAAGCTGGTCCACGTATTGATTTCAAGGCTCGTGCAGCAGCTCTGAAAGCAGAGCAAAATGCCGAATACGCACGCTCAAGCGAGGAACGCTTCAAACAGTCACAAGCAGCTAAAGAAGCTTTGGCTCAAGCTAATAAACGCAAAGAACCAGAGGAAATCTTTGAAGAAGCTGCTAAGCTAGCTGAACAAGCTCAGCAAGTGGTTGAAGTAGCTCCTGTAGTCAAAGAGCCTGTAGTGGATACACGTCGTAAAAAACAAGCCCGACCAGACAAAGATCGTGATGATTACGATCGTGAAGAAGATGGTCCTAGAAAACAACAAAAGAATCGAAGTAGTCAGAATCAAGTGAGAAATCAAAGAAATAGTAACTGGAATAACAATAAGAAAAATAAAAAAGGCAACAAGCAAAACAACCGTAACCAGACTCCAAAACCTGTTACAGAGCGTAAATTCCATGAATTGCCAACAGAATTTGAATATACAGATGGTATGACCGTTGCGGAAATCGCAAAACGTATCAAACGTGAACCAGCTGAGATTGTTAAGAAACTATTTATGATGGGCGTTATGGCCACTCAAAACCAATCTCTGGATGGTGAAACAATTGAACTCCTTATGGTTGATTACGGAATTGAAGCTAAACAAAAGGTTGAAGTGGATAATGCTGATATCGAACGCTTCTTCGTGGAAGATGGATACCTCAATGAAGATGAGTTGGTTGAGCGTCCACCAGTTGTAACCATCATGGGACACGTTGACCATGGTAAAACAACCCTTTTGGATACTCTCCGTAATTCACGTGTTGCTACAGGAGAAGCTGGTGGTATCACTCAGCATATCGGTGCCTACCAGATCGAAGAAAATGGTAAGAAGATTACCTTCCTCGACACGCCAGGACACGCGGCCTTTACTTCTATGCGTGCACGTGGTGCCTCTGTTACGGATATTACCATCTTGGTCGTAGCGGCAGACGACGGTGTTATGCCTCAAACTATCGAAGCTATCAACCACTCAAAAGCAGCTAATGTTCCAATCATCGTTGCCATTAACAAGATTGATAAACCAGGTGCCAACCCAGAACGTGTTATCGGTGAATTGGCAGAGCATGGTGTTATGTCAACAGCTTGGGGTGGAGATTCTGAATTTGTTGAAATCTCAGCTAAATTCAACCAAAACATTGAAGAATTGTTGGAAACAGTCCTTCTTGTGGCTGAAATCCAAGAACTCAAGGCAGACCCAACAGTTCGTGCGATCGGTACAGTTATCGAGGCTCGCTTAGATAAAGGAAAAGGTGCGGTCGCAACCCTTCTTGTTCAACAAGGTACTTTGAATGTTCAAGACCCTATCGTTGTCGGAAATACCTTTGGTCGTGTCCGTGCTATGACCAATGACCTTGGTCGTCGTGTTAAGGTGGCTGGACCATCAACACCAGTTTCTATCACAGGTTTGAACGAAGCGCCAATGGCGGGTGACCACTTTGCCGTTTACGAGGATGAAAAATCTGCGCGTGCAGCAGGTGAGGAACGTGCCAAACGTGCCCTCATGAAACAACGTCAAGCTACCCAACGTGTCAGCCTTGAAAACCTCTTTGATACCCTTAAAGCTGGTGAGCTTAAGTCAGTTAACGTTATCATCAAGGCTGACGTACAAGGTTCTGTTGAAGCCCTTTCTGCATCGCTTCAAAAGATCGACGTAGAAGGTGTCAAAGTGACCATCGTCCACTCAGCAGTCGGTGCCATCAACGAATCTGACGTAACCCTTGCCGAAGCTTCAAATGCTTTCATCGTTGGTTTCAACGTACGCCCTACACCACAAGCTCGTCAACAAGCAGAAGCTGACGATGTGGAAATCCGTCTCCACAGCATTATCTATAAAGTTATCGAAGAGATGGAAGAAGCTATGAAAGGGATGCTTGATCCAGAATTCGAAGAAAAAGTTATCGGTGAAGCAATCATCCGTGAAACCTTCAAAGTATCTAAAGTCGGAACAATCGGTGGATTTATGGTTACTAGCGGTAAAGTTACCCGTGACTCTAAAGTTCGTGTTATTCGTGACGGAGTCGTTATCTACGATGGTGAACTTGCAAGCTTGAAACACTATAAAGATGACGTCAAAGAAGTTACAAACGGCCGTGAAGGTGGTCTAATGATTGATGGCTACAATGATATCAAGACTGATGATGTGATTGAGGCCTATGTCATGGAAGAAATCAAACGTTAAGATTTTTGCTCCTTTCTTAGGTGGTGAGGGACGCAAGCAAACCGATGGTTTCATTGCTTATTTTTGAGCCTGAGGTCTCAAAAATCCCCTGTGATGGTACTGATAAATCAGTTCCATCACTTTCACCACAGCGAAAGAAGCGGATGAGTTCAAACTGAACTTCGTTTCAATTTGAACTGAAAATCAGTAAGTTTAAAAATAGCTAGGTCTGCTGGCCTAGCTTTTGGTTCAATAGAGAGGGAGGAATAGCATGGGAAATCATTTCCGTACGGACCGTGTGGGCATGGAAATCAAACGTGAAGTCAATGAGATTTTACAAAAGAAAGTCCGTGATCCACGTGTCCAAGGAGTGACCATCACAGATGTTCAGATGCTAGGCGACTTGTCTGTAGCGAAGGTCTACTACACTATTTTGAGTAACCTTGCCTCAGATAATCAAAAAGCTCAAATCGGACTTGAAAAAGCAACCGGAACCATCAAACGTGAACTTGGTCGCAATTTGAAATTGTATAAAATTCCAGACTTAACTTTCGTTAAAGACGAATCCATCGAGTATGGAAACAAGATTGACGAGATGCTACGCAATCTGGATAAAAATTAATACTCTTCGAAAATCAAATTCAAACTACGTCAGCGTCGCCTTACCGTACTCAAGTACAGCTTACGGCTAGCTTCCTAGTTTGCTCTTTGATTTTCATTGAGTATAAGAAAGAGGGGGAACCCTCTTTTTTGTTTTATACACGAGGACTCTGCTTTACTAAAAGCTTATCAAGAAAAAATGAGTTCAGAAAATTTCTTTTCAAGAATAAATGTGATATGATATAGTTCAAAATTGAAAGAAGAAGAGAAAAAACAAGATGTCTAAACAAGATGTAGCCTTGCAAGTATTGCAACAAGTCGTGAAACTCCCTGTTGTCAAAGTTGATCGGTCAAAATTTTTAGTAGATAAATTTTCCAAACTATTGGATCCAAAGGATATCCCTAGATTATTAGAAGAGGGCCCAACAGCCTTATTGTCTCAAGATGCTTTAGATAAAGTTGCCGATACTTGTATCAAGGATAATGTCTTATTGGCAAGTGGTACTTCTGTAATTGCAGGTATACCAGGTGGTCTAGCTTTGGCAATCACCATCCCAACAGATGTTGCTCAGTTTTATGCTTTTTCCTTAAAACTAGCGCAAGAATTAGGATATATTTATGGCTATGATGATCTCTGGGCTTCTCGAAATGAATTGAGTGAAGAAGCCAAAAATACACTCTTGCTCTATCTCGGAGTTATGCTTGGAGTCAATAGCGCTGGAGCTCTCCTTCGATCTGGTGGAGTTTCAGTTGCTAAACACGTCATGAAGACAGTTCCCCAGAGGGCTTTAGCTAAGACTTTGTGGTATCCCATTTTAGAAAAAGTTTTGAAAATTTTTGGGGTAAATCTGACAAAGGGAGGTTTTGCTAAAGGGTTAGGTAAATGTATCCCGATTCTAGGAGGTATCGTTTCAGGTGGTTTAACCTATACAACTATGAAACCGATGGGTAAAAGTTTGCAAAGAGAATTATCCAAACTAGTCAATTACAATGAAATTCAATATCAAAAGGACGTAGAGATAATTCGAAAAGAAGTAGAAATTATCGAAGCAGAGTAATGTGAAGAAACTAGCAGGCTTGTACTGCTAGTTTTTTTATCCCATTCCTTGTGGTATAATAAGAAAAGAAAAACCAGTGAAAGAATGTAACGGAGGTTGTGATGGATAATATTATTGACGTTTCTATTCCTGTTGCGGAAGTGGTGGACAAGCATCCCGAAGTTTTAGATATTTTAGTTGAGCTTGGTTTTAAACCTCTTGCTAATCCTTTGATGCGCAATACTGTAGGTCGAAAGGTTTCGCTCAAACAAGGTTCTAAGCTCGAAGGAACTCCTATGGACAAGATTGTACGAACCCTTGAAGCAAATGGTTACGAAGTGATTGGATTAGACTAATGACAGATGAACGAATTCATGTCCTTCGGGATATTTTATTAGAATTGCATAATGGAGCCTCTCCTGAATCCGTTCAGGAACGCTTTGATGCAACCTTCACAGGTGTATCAGCTATTGAGATTTCTCTCATGGAACATGAGTTGATGAACTCAGACTCAGGTGTAACATTTGAGGATGTCATGGAGCTCTGTGATGTCCATGCTAATCTCTTTAAAAATGCTGTTAAAGGAGTGGAAGTTGAAGATACCGAACATCCAGGTCACCCTGTGCGTATCTTTAAGGATGAAAATCTAGCCCTTCGTTCAGCCTTGATTCGTGTTCGTAGATTGTTAGACACTTATGAGTCGATGGAAGACGAGGAAATGCTTGCGGAGATGCGTAAAGGTTTGGTTCGCCAAATGGGACTTGTAGGCCAGTTCGACCGTCACTATCAGCGTAAAGAAGAGCTCTTCTTTACTATCATGGAGCGTTATGGACATGATTCGCCTCCAAAGGTCATGTGGGGAGTCGATGACCAAATCAGGGAACTCTATCAAAAAGCTTTATCTTCTGTTAAATCTTTGCCAGAGATACCAAATAGCACTGTGAAGGAAGCTTTTGAAGCTTTTGCGACAGAATTTGAGAGTATGATTTTCAAGGAAGAGTCCATCCTTCTCATGATTCTGCTCGAATCCTTCACCCAAGATGACTGGATTCAGATTGCCGAGGAAAGTGATGCTTATGGCTATGCTATCATCCGTCCGTCTGAAAAATGGGTACCAAAACGTCAGAGCTTTGTTGAGGAAAAAAGAGAAGAGGAGCCCGTACAACTAGAAATGGCAGATGGCCAAGTTCAGAAGATCATTGATACGCCAGAAGGTCAGTTTACCATTACCTTCACACCTAAGGAAAAGGAAACAGTGCTAGACCGTCATAGTCAACAGGCTTTTGGCAACGGTTATCTCTCGGTTGAACAAGCCAATCTTATCCTCAATCATCTGCCTATGGAGATTACCTTTGTCAATAAAGATGATATCTTCCAGTATTACAATGACAATACGCCAGCAGATGAAATGATTTTCAAGCGGACACCATCCCAAGTCGGGCGAAATGTCGAACTCTGCCATCCACCAAAATATTTGGAGAAAGTCAAAGCGATAATGCAAGGTCTTCGTGAAGGGGTCAAGGACAAGTATGAGATGTGGTTTAAGTCCGAATCACGTGGAAAGTTTGTCCATGTCACCTACGCAGCTGTCCACGATCAAGCAGGAGAGTTTCAAGGAGTCTTGGAATATGTTCAGGACATCCAACCCTACCGTGAGATTGATACAGACTTTTTCCGTGGATTAGAATAAGGAGAAAAAATGAGTTACGAGCAAGAATTTATGAAGGAATTTGAAGCCTGGGTTAATACCCAAATCATGATTAATGAGATGGCTCTCAAGGAAAGTCAAAAGGTCTATGAAGAAGATCAAGATGAGCGCGCTAAAGATGCCATGATTCGCTACGAGAGTCGCTTGGATGCCTACCAGTTCTTACTAGGTAAATTTGAAAACTTCAAGACAGGCAAGGGATTCCATGATTTACCGGAAGGTTTGTTTGGCGAGAGAAATTATTAATGTTTAGAAATTAGAAAGGGGAGTGGGGCTCCCTTTTTCATTGTTCCTTGAGCCTTTTTGTGTTACAATGTTAGCATGAAAACGAAAAATATTATTAAAACAGGTTTAGTCGTGGCAGGGCTTGGAGCACTTGCCTTTGGAGCTAAGAAAGTAGCCGATGATCACAAACTCATGAAGACACAGGAAGAGTTAACTGCTATTGTGCGTGACTATTTCTCAGAAATGGGTGAGATTGGGACTCTCTATGTCCAAGTCTACGAAAGTAGCCTAGAACGTCTTGTTGGTGGTGTCATTTTTGAAGATGGTCGTCACTATACCTTTGTCTATGAAGATGAAGATCTCATCTACGAGGAGGAAGTCTTATGATTTCTCCTAAAAATATAGAAGAATTAGCAAATCTAGTAGAGCAGGATGGCAAGAAGGTCTTCCTTTTTGTTGCGGATTGGTGTGGCGATTGCCGTTATATCTATCCTGCCTTGCCAGAGATTGAAGAGGCAAATCCAGAGTTCATTTTTATACGGGTAGACCGAGATGAGTACATGGAACTTGCTAAACTTTGGGATGTTTACGGAATTCCTAGTCTTGTTGTATTAGATAAGGACAAGGAAATTGGACGTTTTGTCAATCGTGACCGTAAAACCAAGGGGCAAATCAATGACTTTTTAGCAGGTTTGAAATAGGAGAAAAGAATGATTTTTACATATAATAAAGAACATGTCGGCGATGTCCTTATGGTAATCGTGAAAAACAGTGGAGATGCCAAACTAGATGTTGAGCGTAAAGGCAATGTGGCGCGTGTTTTCCTAAAGGAAACTGCTGAAACTGTTGCATGGAATATTTTTGAAGTTTCTAGCTTATTTGAGATTGAGAATCGTGGCCAAGTATTTCTAACAGACGACCAAGTGGCTCGTTTGAATCAAGAATTGCAGGCTCAAGGATTTACTGAAGAAATCATCAATGACAAGGAACCAAAATTTGTCGTTGGAGAAATTGTAGCGATGGTCGCGCATCCAGATAGTGATCACTTGAATATCTGCCAAGTTGCTGTTGGAAATGATAAAACAGTACAAATCGTTGCGGGTGCTCCTAATGCGCGTGTCGGCTTGAAAACCATTGTAGCTCTTCCAGGAGCGATGATGCCAAAAGGCAATCTCATTTTTCCAGGGGAACTTCGTGGAGAAAAGAGTTTTGGTATGATGTGTAGTCCTCGTGAACTTGCCTTACCAAATGCTCCGCAAAAGCGTGGTGTTATTGAATTGTCAGAAGACCAAGTTGTTGGAACTCCATTCGATCCGGCTAAACACTGGACAGTTTAATTGGTAACGAGTATCTATTAAACTAGATAGGAGAAAGTAAGATGGCAAAAAATGTAGTGATTACAGGTGCAACATCAGGTATTGGTGAAGCAATCGCGCGTGCCTATCTAGAAAAAGGTGAAAATATTGTTCTCACAGGACGTCGAACAGAAAGACTTGAAGCTCTCAAAGCAGAGTTTGCAGAAGCCTTTCCGAATCAAAATGTTTGGACCTTTCCGCTAGATGTGACCGATATGAATATGGTCAAGACTGTTTGTTCAGATATTCTAGAAACTATAGGTCAGATAGATATCCTAGTTAATAACGCTGGACTTGCTTTAGGCTTAGCTCTCTATCAGGACTATGAAGAGTTGGATATGCTGACCATGCTGGATACCAATGTCAAGGGCTTGATGGCTGTTACTCGTTGTCTCTTGCATTCCATGGTAGCTGCCAATCAAGGTCATATCATTAATATGGGTTCGACCGCAGGTATTTACGCCTATGCGGGTGCAGCAGTCTATTCAGCAACCAAGGCTGCAGTCAAAACTTTTTCGGATGGCTTACGTATCGATACTATTGCTACAGATATCAAGGTGACCACTATTCAACCTGGAATTGTAGAGACGGATTTTTCTAAGGTACGTTTTCATGGAGATGAAGCACGGGCTGCGACTGTTTACCAGGGGCTTGAAGCCTTACAGGCACAAGATATCGCTGATGCAGTGGTTTATGTGACCAGTCAACCTCGTCGTGTGCAAATCACAGATATGACCATCATGGCCAATCAACAAGCTACTGGATTTACGATTCACAGAGATTAATATTATTTTTAAAAAAGTTACAAATGTTGTAACTTTTTTTGATTTCCTTCGAATAGATAAGTAGGAGGATGAAAAATGTATAATAAAGTTATTCTTATTGGAAGAATTGTGGCAACGCCAGAATTGCACAAAACCAACAATGACAAGTCTGTAGCTCGTGCGACCATTGCCATTAACCGTCGTTTTAAGGATCAAAACGGGGAACGTGAAGCGGACTTCATCAATATTGTGGTCTGGGGCAAGCTTGCTGAAACCTTAGCTAGCTACGCGACTAAAGGCAGTCTCATTTCTGTAGATGGGGAGCTCCGTACCCGTAAGTTTGAGAAGAATGGTCAGATCAACTATGTGACCGAAGTTCTCGCTACAGGATTTCAACTTTTGGAAAGTCGCGCCCAACGTGCTATGCGTGAAAATAATGCTGGTCAAGACTTGGCAGATTTAGTTTTGGAAGAGGAGGAACTTCCCTTCTAGTAATAATAAAGAAAGCTGGTTCGTCAATAGACCAGCTTTTTGGTTTATAATAGTCAAATAATTCGGGAATTATTTCCTTGAAATAAAATAGTTAAATGCATTTGTACAATAAAATCAAGCACTTTTTTTGAAAAAATAGTAAAATAAAGTAAAGTATATTCAAAATTTTCAGAAAAAGGAACGAAGCTTGAAGGGAAACAAAGAGAGAAAAGAACAGTTGAAATGGTTGATAAAACGGATATTACTGCTGATTCCAGTTGCCTGTCTTCTCTTGTGGGTCTATACAGTTTGTCAAACGACTAGTATGAATGAAAAGACTAAGATTGGTGTTACCTATATGACCATGAATAATGAGTTCTATAAAAGTATTCATTCGGAAATTAGTCGAATTGCTGACGAGAGGGGAGCTCTGGTTTATGTCCGAGATCCAGAATTGGACGAAGAAAGACAGTGCCAACAAATCGATGATTTTTGCGCTCAAAAAGTCAATGTGATTGTGATTAATCCGGTCAAGGGGGATAGTCAACTGATTTTAAGGGCTCTTGAAAAAGCTAGAAAACAAGGGATTAAGATTATTGCAGTAGATACTCAGTTGAAGAATTTTAAACCTGATGCTAGTATTGTATCCGATAACTACCAAGCAGGAGTATTGATTGCGAAAGAGCTGATGAAACGCTCTTCTAGTGCTCGGATACTCCTCTTGGAGCATAAAGGAACAATTTCAGCAGATACACGGATTCAGGGATTTAAGGATACTATCGAAGGACACGAATCTTATCAGATTGTCTCGGAACTAGAAACTAAGGGACAGACAGAAATTGCGATGCCAACTGTACGCAACTTCTTGCAACTAGAATTTAAAATCGATACCTTGGTTGCCTTAAATGACCGTTCAGCTATAGGAGCTTTAGCTGCTATTAAGGAGAAAGGAATTAGCTACCCCATTGCGATTTATGGAATTGATGGTTCACCAGATATGAAATCTTTATTGCATTCAACAGATGATGTTGTGGGAACAGTTGCTCAGTCTCCTTTGCAGATGGGAGATCGCGTGATGGAAGTCATCCAGGATATTGTTGATGGGAAGAGCTACTCTGAAGAGGTAACCATTCCAGTTCAAATGATGACAAAGGAAAACATCGATCGATTCGATGTGAATGGGTGGCAGTGATGAGAAAATTTAGAGGTGTGCGATACAGTTTGACCCTCCTGATGATCGTGAATTTTATTGCAGTCATGCTCAATAGTATTATCTATCTTCAAGCAACCAACTATATCATCGTCCAACGACAAGCTTCTTTGTTAGTAGAACACTTAGATCGCGTTCCTTTTGCGCCTTCTCTGACCTTTTGGTTGTCTGCGCTCTTATTTGCTGGGATTGCCTTGATATCGATGGCTCGTTATCGTCCTCAAACGAGCCGATGGTCTATCTTTGATAAACGAAATATTCTAGAGATTCTCCTGATGTTGCTCTTGATGTGGGTTCAAAATATAGCTTATAATGGGATTATTCTCTTGGTTTTTGCGGATATTTTCTATGGTTCTAAAGAGTTGAATACTAAACGAGACCGCAAGTATTGGTTTGCGTTTATACTAGTGAGTTTCCTGATGCTTCTTGTGACCAACTCAGACGTCTTTTCACTTTTCTTTCCGATTCCGTCCTTGGATACGTATATTCAGTTTTATCCGTCCTCGCTCCGAATTTTGGCCTTTTTTCTGAAGAATTCTCTCTATGCCTCAAATTTGGTGTTCTTCATTATTTCGCTTTTGTTTTATATTATGAATGTCCTTGCGGAGAACCACGAAGTGGAAGAGGAATTGGCCATGGTATCCAAAGTTAATACGGAGTTGAACAACTATATGGCCTTATCTGAGAAAATTGCAGAGGATCGGGAGCGTAAGCGGATTGCTCGTGAGATTCACGATACCTTGGGGCATGCGTTAACAGGAATCTCAGCTGGCTTAGATGCAGTTGGAGTCTTGATTGATATCGATCCCAATCGGGCAAAAGAACAGGTGAAAAATGTGTCAGAAGTCGTCCGCGAAGGGATTCAAGATGTGAGAGGCTCTCTCAATCGCCTTCGGCCAGGAGCTCTTGAGGGACGAACTCTCAAAGATGCGTTAGAAAAGATGATTCATGAGTATCAGAATCTTTCAAATTTACAGGTTGATTTAATCTATGAATGGGTTGATGTCGATATGGACGTCATGATTGAAGATACGATTTTTCGTGTGATTCAAGAGTCTATGACCAATGCGGTTCGTCACGGCCATGCTAGTCTAATGGAACTTCATTTTTTTGAGGATGAAGCAGATTACATAATAGAGTTGCAGGACAATGGAGTTGGGTTTGAAACCTTGACCTATGGATATGGGCTCAAGCAGATGATGGAGCGTATTTCTATCCTAGGAGGACAACTTCAATTTGAAAGTCGCGATGGATTTTTCACACGAGTCAGTTTACCGAAATAAAAAGAAGGGAGATAAGAGATGGTGATAAAAGTAATGGTGGCAGATGACCAGTCTTTGATTCGAGAATCTCTGAAAATTATTTTGTCAGCTCACTCCGATATCGAAGTGGTAGCAACAGTAGAAGATGGGAATCATGTCTTGTCGAGCATTCCACAAACTCATCCTGATCTAATTTTGATGGATATTCGGATGCCAGGTATGGATGGAGTTTTGGCTACAAAAGAAGTAAAAGAGCATTATCCGGATATCAAAATTATTATTTTAACGACCTTTGATGATGATGAATTTATCTATAGTGCGCTCAAATATGGTGCTTCAGGATATCTCTTAAAAGGGACATCGACAGACGAGCTCTATGAAGCTATTAAGGTGGTGTATCAGGGTGGAGCTATGATTAACCCTAATATCGCTAGCAAAGTCTTTCAAATTTTCTCACAGATGGCTAAATCCAACTTTTCTATTACTGTGGATGAAGATAATGTCAAAGATTTAAGCACTACGGAATGGCGAATTATTCAAGAAATTGGTTATGGCGAGTCTAACAAAGAAATTGCCGCCAAACTTTTCTTGTCAGAAGGAACCGTGCGCAATTACTTATCAACGATTTTGGCAAAATTAAACCTACGGGATCGAACACAATTAGCGATTTGGTCAGTCCAAACAGGAGTGACCAGACGCGATTTTTCAAAAGGAAATACGGAATGAAATTAAAGCGAAAGCATCTTTATTTTGGGGTTGGACTCCTTATTATGCTCTGTGTAAGTGCGGGGGTTTATTGGTGGAAACAGCAACCAACCGTACTTCATATAGGAGTTTATGCAGGTTCTAGTTGGGATGTACCAACCAGTCAACGTTCGCATGCTTTAGATCGAGCAATTGAAAAATTTGAAAAGTCCCATCCCAATGTCCGTGTGGAATATGAAAATGGAATTCCACAGTCTGAATATTCAAACTGGCTCTCAGAAAAAATTGTTTCAGGAAAGACACCGGATGTCTTTATGGTCTCTGAACAAGATATTTCTTTATTGGCAGCGCGTGGCGTTTTAGAAAATTTGAATGGTTATATGAGTCAAAAAGATCAGGCTACTTTTTATACCGCTGCATTTGAATCCTGTGTCTATCAGGAACAACCCTATGCCTTACCTTACGAAAGCAATCCTATTTTGATGTGTGTCAATAAAGATTTACTGGATAAAGAAGGCATTGAGGTTCCCAAAGAAGGTTGGAGTCTTGAAGAATTTTATGAGATTTGTAAAAAACTAACCAAAGATACCAATGGAGATGGTCAATTGGATCAGTTTGGGAGTACAGAATATACCTGGAAAGAAGCTTTGGCAGCAAATGGGGGTAGTCTCTTTCAAGGTGGGATGCTCAAACTTACGGCTCCAGAAGTCAAAGAATCTTTGACTTTTTTACAAAAATTGGAAGAGCTGAATAAGAACTATAAGGTGAGTTCCAAAGATTTTGACCAAGGGAAAGTAGCGTTTTACCCCATGACCTTGGCCCAATATAGGACTTATAAACCTTATCCCTATCATGTTTCCAAATATTCAAACTTCACCTGGACCTGTATTCCTATGCCTGCTAAGTCAAAAACCACCAAGGCGACCTTGGTTACGACGACTTCTTTTGCCATGTCTGCTCGGACTCCTCATTCAAAGTTGGCTTGGGAGTTGATGCAAGTGTTGACAGAGGATCCAGAAATCCAACAAACTCTTTTTGCTGAATCTCAAGGGATTTCTGTCATGCCTGATGTAGTTAAGAGTCGTTCTAGTAAAGATCTTCTGCAAGTGGATGATTTTGGGGTAGATTCCTTAACCAATCAGACCTTGAACCGAATCATGGAACAAGCTGTTGAAAGTAGTCCCAAGAATGTCTCGAAAGAAGTGTTAGAAAAGCTAGACTACTTGATTGGCAATGCCTTGCGTGATCAAGATGTTGAGAACCGCTTGCCGCAAATTCAAAGGGAGATTGAAAGTAGTCTTCAGGTAGGATTTTAAAGAAAAAAGATGACATTGTACCAAGTGACAGATGTCATTTTTTTATTGCTAAATGTCATGTTTATAATGTGACATTTGACAATGTAAAAACGCTTTCAAATAATCTACAATAGAGTCAAATAAAGGAGGCGTAGCAAAATGAAATACCTCATTTTAGTCAGTCATGGAGGATTGGCAGAAGGCCTAAAAACATCATTAGCTATGTTTGCTGGTGATAAGATGAATCAGGTCATCGCAGTTGGGCTCAAAGAAGGAAAATCGGTCGATGATTTTGCAGTTGATTTTAGAGAAAGCATTTCAGAATTGACAGCAGATGATTCTGTACTGGTTTTGGCAGATATTGTAGGTGGTAGTCCATTAACCACAGCAGCAACTGTCCTAGAAGAAGCTGGAAAGCTAGAGGGGTCCGTGATTCTTGGTGGAATGAACCTTACCATGGCTTTAACAGCAGTAGTGATGAAGGATGTGTTGGATGGAGACGATTTGTCAGCCACCATCTTATCAGAAGCACGATCTGCACTACAGCCTTTTGAAGTTTCAGCCACTAGTGCTGAAGAAGATGATGACGATATTTAATAGGGAGGTACCTTATGGTAGTAACATTTGTACGGATTGATGACCGCATGATTCACGGTCAGACAGTCACACGCTGGGCAAAAGAAAAACCATGTGATGGTTTGATTGCCGTAAACGATGCAGCAGCATCAAACAAGGTTTTGATCCAAGCTTACAAAGGCGCATCAGACAAGAAAACCTTTGTATGGACAAAAGAAGCCTTTAAAGAAAAGTCAGCAAAAGTAACGGAATCTGACAGTCGGTACTTCTTGATTACCAAAAACCCAATCGATATGAAGGAAATTTTGGTGGATCAAGGTTTTGTTCCAGGGGATGTTAAAGAAATCATCGTAGGCCCTGCAAATGATCGTCCTGGTGCTGTGAAATTGGGTAATAACCAATCCATCACACAGGAAGAAGCAGAAGCCTTCCAAGCCATTCAAGCAGCAGGATATAAGGTAAAATTCCAGTTGTTGCCTGATGTTTCAATTGGTTATTGGGATGATTTCAAATCAAAATTTGGTTTTTAAAACTAACAGTTCAACTGTTAAATAAATAAATTTACAAACAAAAAGGAGCGTTTGTTATGACAATTTCATGGATTCAAGCAATCTTGCTTGCTGTTTTCGCCAGCTTGTCTTCAATGCCTGGTATGGGAGGTTCCAGTATCGGGAACTATACACTCGGTCGTCCTTTGATCGGTGGGTTGATTTCAGGTTTAATTCTTGGAGATGTGACAACCGGTATTATGGTCGGGGTTGCCCTTCAAGTCGTTTATATCGCCTTGGTAACACCTGGTGGTACCGTATCTGCCGATGTGCGTGCCATCTCTTACATCGGTGTTCCTCTTGCTATCTTGTTTGTGCATGCTAATAACATCACAGATGAAGCAGGAATCGCCGCAGCTGCAGCTCCAATCGGTGCAGCCGTTGGGACAATTGGTACAGTTCTTTTCTACGGTACCGCTACTATGAACTTGGTTTGGCAACACATTGGTTGGAAAGCCGTTGAAGAAGGAAACTTCAAAAAACTCTACGCAGTTGACTGGGTTTACCCTTGGATCTCTCACTTCCTCTTCTCTTTCCTTCCAACAATGATTATCACCAAATACGGTGAAAACATGGTTGATTTGATGAAACAATACCTTCCTATGGATGGTTACTGGATGAAAGCCCTCTTTACAGTCGGTGCTCTTCTCCCATGTGTCGGTATTGCCATCTTGTTGAAACAAATTGTTACAGAAGCAACTGACTTCATTCCATTCTTTGTTGGATTTACCTTGGCAAAATCTCTCGGATTGAACTTGGTATCCAGTGCCGTTGTTTCATTAATCTTTGCAGTAATCTACTATGAACTTGAAGTGATCAAATCGATGAAAGCTGCTCCAGCCGGAGTGGTGGACCTAGACGATGATGAGGAGGATATTTAAAATGGCTGATAGAAAGAAAATTTCAAAGAAAACATTAGCAAAAGCATTTCATCATTGGTATTATGGTCATTTGACTTGTTTCTCTCAAGAACACATGCAAACCTTTGGGTACTTGACTTCTATGCTTCCAATCGTAGAAGAAATGTATGATACAAAAGAAGAACAAAAAGATGCTATGCAAACCTATACTGCCTTCTTCAATACTGAACCGCAACTTGGATCTCTTGTTGTAGGGATTACAGCTGGTTTGGAAGAAGCGCGTGCAAATGGAGATGCAGTAGATGGTGAAACCATCAATGGGATGCGTGCCGGTTTGATGGGACCAATCGCTGGTATTGGTGACTCTTTAGTAGTCGGTACCTTGATTCCAGTCCTTTTGGGGATTGCACTTGGTCTTTCAAAAGGTGGTAACGTCGCTGGTGCTATCTTCTACATCGTTGTGTGGAATTTCCTAGTCTACTTTGGTATGCGCTTTGCCTTCTTCAAAGGGTATCAATTAGGGGATAAAGCCGTTGAATTCCTAGTAGGACCAAAAGGACAAGCTCTTCGTAAAGCGATTAGCGTTGTCGGTGGTATGGTTATCGGTGCCGTAGCAGCGACTTGGGTCTCTGTTACAACAGCACTCGAATTCAAAAATGCTAACGGAGAAGCCTTCCTTAAAATTCAAGAAAAGATTGATGGTGTTTATCCAGGTCTCTTGACAGCAACCTTCATCACTATTTGCTGGTGGTTGATGTCTAAGAAAAAAGTTTCACCAAACAAAGTCATGTTAATTCTAGTTGTTGTTGCCTTAATTGGTGTTGCTCTAGGTATCTTTGACCCACATCTTAATTACTAAGGTCAAGAGAACCCAATATTTACTACTAAAAATTTTGAGAATGAAGTAGACTAATCTCCTTCTCTTACACTTCATTCTCAATTTTTATCAGGAGGATTTTCATGGTTACAAAACAAGAACTTGTTAATGGATATGAAACAGAAATTAAGTATCAACGCCACATGCTTGAAAATCTGGGTCGTTGGTTCAGTTTGCTCTTTATCACTGCTAGTATTGGTGTGGTATTGATTTATCTTTTTCATAAAACCTTCCTCCCACTCTTAATTTTCGGAATTTTACTTGCCTTGATTGGAATATTAGGAATGGTGGTTTTTGGATATGGTATCTACCACGGGCGGATCAATCTCCAAAAGGTTATCGATGATTTCAATCAAAAATTGACAATTCTCAATTAATATTAAAGGAACATCTCTTTCATTTTTGAGGTGTTTTTTTCTTGACTATTTCTGACTAAGTGATACAATAGAACTATGGTTTAGCACTCGAGCTTCAAGAGTGCTAATAATATGATTGTCTTATGGAGGAAAGCAGATGTTGAAACCATTAGGAGACCGCGTGGTCTTGAAAATTGAAGAAAAAGAACAAACTGTTGGAGGCTTTGTCCTTGCAGGATCAGCCCAAGAAAAAACAAAAACAGCTAAAGTTGTAGCTACTGGGGAAGGTGTTCGCACCTTGAACGGTGAACTAGTTGCTCCAAGTGTAAAAGCTGGAGATCAAGTTTTAGTTGAAGCTAATGCAGGTATTGAAGTCAAAGATGGTGATGAAAAATATGTCATCGTTGGTGAAGCGAATATCTTGGCAATCGTGGAAGAATAATAGGAGGAAATAAGTATGTCAAAAGAGATTAAATTTTCGTCTGATGCACGCTCAGCAATGGTCCGTGGTGTCGATATTCTTGCAGACACTGTTAAAGTAACCTTGGGGCCTAAAGGCCGTAATGTCGTTCTTGAAAAATCATTTGGTTCACCATTGATTACCAACGACGGGGTTACAATCGCTAAAGAAATTGAACTAGAAGACCATTTTGAAAATATGGGTGCCAAATTGGTATCAGAAGTAGCTTCAAAGACAAATGATATTGCTGGTGACGGGACAACTACTGCGACAGTCTTGACCCAAGCTATTGTTCGAGAAGGAATCAAAAATGTTACAGCAGGAGCAAACCCAATCGGTATCCGTCGTGGGATTGAAACTGCGGTTGCTGCAGCTGTAGAAGCCTTGAAAAATAATGCAATTCCAGTATCAAGCAAGGAAGCAATCGCACAAGTCGCTGCCGTATCTTCACGCTCTGAAAAAGTTGGTGAGTACATCTCTGAAGCCATGGAAAAAGTTGGAAAAGATGGAGTTATCACCATTGAAGAATCACGTGGTATGGAAACAGAACTAGAAGTTGTAGAAGGAATGCAATTTGACCGTGGTTATCTATCACAGTACATGGTCACTGACAATGAAAAAATGGTTGCAGACCTTGAAAATCCATACATTTTAATCACTGATAAGAAAATCTCAAATATCCAAGAAATTTTGCCACTTCTAGAAAGTATTCTTCAAAGTAGCCGTCCGCTCTTGATTATTGCAGATGACGTTGACGGTGAAGCTCTTCCAACTCTTGTCTTGAACAAGATTCGTGGAACTTTCAACGTAGTTGCTGTTAAGGCTCCTGGTTTCGGTGACCGTCGTAAGGCTATGTTGGAAGATATCGCTATCTTGACAGGTGGAACTGTTATCACAGAAGATCTTGGTCTTGAATTAAAAGATGCTACTATTGAAGCGCTTGGTCAAGCAGCGAGAGTGACTGTAGATAAAGATAGTACTGTTATTGTAGAAGGTGCGGGAAATCCTGAAGCCATCACTAACCGTGTGGCTGTCATCAAATCTCAAATTGAAACAACAACTTCAGAATTCGACCGTGAAAAACTCCAAGAACGCTTGGCTAAATTGTCAGGTGGGGTAGCAGTTATCAAGGTTGGTGCTGCAACTGAAACTGAGTTGAAAGAAATGAAACTCCGTATTGAAGATGCTCTTAACGCGACTCGTGCAGCTGTTGAAGAAGGTATCGTTGCAGGTGGTGGTACTGCCCTTGTTAATGTTATCTCAGCTGTCGCTGCCTTGGAATTAGAAGGCGATGAAGCAACAGGTCGCAATATTGTTCTTCGTGCCTTAGAAGAGCCTGTACGCCAAATCGCTCACAACGCAGGCTATGAAGGTTCAATCGTTATCGATCGTTTGAAGCATGCAGAACTTGGAACAGGCTTCAATGCTGCGACAGGTGAATGGGTTAACATGATTGAAGCGGGAATCATCGATCCTGTTAAGGTAAGTCGTTCAGCCCTCCAAAACGCCGCTTCAGTAGCAAGTCTCATCTTGACAACCGAAGCAGTCGTAGCCAACAAACCAGAACCAGTAGCCCCAGCTCCAGCAATGGATCCATCTATGATGGGTGGTTACTAGAAAATACAAAAACAGGTAGAAATAAAGATTTCTACCTGTTTTTCTTTCTCGTAAATTCTAAAGAGGAAGAATAGCTTCCTCTTTTTTAATTTATAGTTTGATAACTTCAGCACCACCCATGTATGGACGAAGAACTTCTGGAATGGTCACAGAACCATCTTCGTTTTGGTAGTTTTCAAGAATTGCAGCGACGGTACGCCCAACAGCAAGTCCAGAACCATTCAAAGTGTGAAGGAGTTTTACTTTGCCATCAGCTTCATCACGGTAACGGATTTGGGCACGACGAGCTTGGAAATCTTCTGTATTTGAACAGCTTGAGATTTCACGATAAGTATTTTGTGCAGGAATCCACACTTCCAAGTCGTAAGTTTTTGCTGCTGAGAAGCCCATATCTCCTGTAGAGAGAGCTACCACACGGTATGGAAGGTTGAGTTTTTGAAGGATGTTTTCAGCGTTAGCTGTCATCTTTTCCAATTCTTCGTATGATTCTTCAGGTTTGGCAAATTTCACCATTTCAACCTTGTGAAATTGATGCAAACGAATCAAACCGCGAGTATCGCGACCAGCTGAACCAGCTTCAGAACGGAATGATGGACTCATAGCAGTAAAGTAGATTGGCAAGTCTTTCCCGTCAATAATTTCATCACGGTAGTAGTTCGTCAAAGGAACTTCAGCTGTAGGAATGAGGACATAGTTCGTATCTTTTAATTCAAACGTATCTTCTTTGAATTTTGGATATTGACCAGTACCAAACATAGAATCATGGTTGACCATGTAAGGTGTGATGACTTCTGTATAGCCTTCTTTACCATGTTCATCCAACATAAAGTTGTAGATGGCACGTTCCAAACGAGCTCCAAGGCCTTTATAGAAGAGGAAGCGGGCACCGGTAACTTTTCCACCACGTTCCCAGTCAAGAATGCCAAGATCTTCGCCAAGATCCCAGTGAGCTTTTGGTTCGAAGTCAAACTCGCGAGGAGTTCCCCAACGGCGAACTTCTACGTTATCGTCTTCATCAGCACCGATAGGAACACTATCAGCAGGGATGTTGGGAAGAGTTGTGGTAAATTCTGTCAATTTCGCATCGATTTCTGCCAACTCAGCATCAAGATCTTTAACCTCTGCAGAGAGGGTTTGCATGGCAGCAATCTTGTCATCTGCATTTTCCTTATTGCGTTTTGCTTGAGCAATCTCGGCAGAAACTGTGTTACGTTCAGCCTTGAGCGTTTCAACCTTGACCAAGATATCACGACGTTTTGCATCGATTTCTTTCATCTCGTTCAAGATAGCAGCGTCTACACCACGTGTAGCGAGTTTTTTAGCGACAGCATCAAAGTCTGTACGAATTCGTTTAATATCTAGCATATAAACTCCTTTATGAAAAAAGCACACCTGACAAAGCGTTGGAGTGGCAGGGCCACGGTTCCATCCAACTTCACAGGTGTGCACTTGATTATGTATTTAGTTTGTAACAACGGTAGAATTTCAATTAAGTTTTCTATCTGCTCACAGCACCCGCAGACTTTCTGAAAGATCAACTTAACCTACTTATCCGTTTCTATGATTATACTAAAGTTTCTATTTTTTTGCAAATAGATTTTTGATTTTACGTCCAATGATTTGAAGTAAGGTAGGTAGCTTAACAACCTTATCATTACCTAGTTTTTCACGAGCAATTTTAAGAATTTTTCCAGAATCTTTTGAAGCAAAGAGGAATTTTCCTTGGTCAGTGAAGACTTCGAAATGACGACTAACCTTGCGCCTAGAGACATTGGCTCCGATTTGATTAACGCTGGACCAGGGAATCTGAATGTAATCCTCAACATTACGGTCTGCGTAAAATTCTAAAGCCTGATCTCCAACCAGAAATTTTCCAACCTTTCCTGAAATGGAAAGATAGGAGGTTCCAGTAGTTTGTAGGTCAACGACTTTGTTAAGGGATTGTGCCATCTTTAGTCTTCCTTACTTTCACCAAAAAATGCCTGGTAAAGAGCCTTGATGGCTGCTTTCTCTTGGTCTTTGTGGACAACGAACATGATAGAAACTTCGCTAGACCCTTGGGACATCATTTGGATGTTGATATTATTTTCAGACAAGGCGCGAGTAGCAGTAGCAGTTACCCCGATATGACGCTTCATCTTTTCACCAACGATCATAATGATTGAGAGATCATGTTCAATTTCAGCATGATCGACTTCTGCTTTTTGAACAAGTTGACGAAGGATTTCTTCTTCTTTGATAGGAGTCAATTCTCGTGAACGTAAAATAACAGAAAGGTCATCGATACCAGTTGGCATATGTTCCCAACCGATATTTAAGTCTTCAAGGATTTGAAGAACTTTACGACCAAACCCGATTTCACGGTTCATAAGGTACTTAGACATATTGATGCTGACAAAGCCAGAGTCACCTGCGATTCCTACTACTGGGAATTTATCACTACTATGTTGTAGTACGATACGAGTTCCGGGATGGTCAGGGTTATTGGTGTTCTTGATAACCAAAGGAATTTTCCCGCGGTAGGCAGGTAAGAGAGCTTCGTCATGGAGCACTGAGAATCCTGCATAGGCCAATTCACGCATTTCACGGTAAGTCAATTCAGGAATTGAGTGTGGTTTGTGAATAATACCAGGGTGAGCCGCAAAAATCCCATTAACATCAGTAAAGTTCTCGTAAAGGTCTGCTTTGACACCGGCAGCAATGATAGAACCAGTGATATCAGATCCTCCACGGGAGAAGGTACAGATTTGGTTTTCTTTTGTGACACCGAAGAATCCAGGAATAACAAGAACTTCTGTGCCGTTATTGAGTTCCTCGATTTTATCATAGCTTGAAGGAATGATACGAGCGTTACCAGGTTCGCTTGTCACAACGATACCAGCTTCTCGTGGATGAACATAGCGAGCTTCTACTCCGTTTTGGTTGAAGTAAGCTGCAATCAGTTTGGCATTATTGTTTTCTCCTGCAGCAAGAAAGGTATCATAAAGAAATTCGTTGTTTTCAATTGGGAGAGTAGCGAGAGCTCGGATACTTTTAGAAATTCGTTCTAAAACAGCTGGTTTAAGTCCTAGTTCGCTAACCATTGTAGCATAACGGTCGATAATCCAATTTTGGCTTGCGCTGATATCATTTCCTGCTACATAATCACGATAATATTTAATCAAAGCATCCGTAACTTTTGTATCTTCAGCATCGCGCTTTCCTGGTGCAGATACAACTACAAAACGACGTTCAGGGTCACTTTTTACAATGTTTAAAACCTTTTTCAATTGGCTTGCAGAGGCGAGTGAACTTCCTCCAAATTTTACAACCTTCATAAGAACTCCTCAGTTAGTATTTTATACGATTATAGCAGAAAGAAGGGCTTTTTTCAATCTGGAATAGGAAAGACACCTTCTTGTAAGAGGTCTGGACATGATTATCTCAACCAAACTATTTTAAAGATAGAAAATATATTTTCAAAATCGGCTGATACACTTTTTATCGATTTTTGCTTGTGTAAATAGAAATAAAAAGATATACTTTGAAGATAAAATAATTTAATCAGCTTTTTAAATTAAAGGAGTGGCTATGAATCATATTATCTTTCAAATTCAAGACGATTTAGCGGTGATTACTTTAAATCGTCCCGAGGTGGCAAATGGTTTCCATATTCCTATGTGTGAAGAAATTTTAGAAGCACTGGAATTGGCTGAAAAAAACGATTCTGTTTCATTTATTCTTATCAATGCAGCAGGCAAGGTATTTTCGGTCGGAGGAGACTTGGTTGAGATGAAACGTGCTGTCGATGAAGATGATATTGCTTCTCTTGCACGAATTGCTGAATTGGTTAATACAATTTCTTATAAGATTAAACAGATTGCTAAGCCGATTATCATGGAAGTGGACGGACCAGTTGCTGGAGCCGCAGCAAATATGGCCTTGGCAGTTGATTTCTGTATTGCATCTGACAAAGCTAAATTTATCCAAGCTTTTGTAGGTGTTGGCTTGGCTCCTGATGCTGGTGGATTATTCTTGTTGACTCGTTCATTAGGTGCAACTCGTGCAACACAATTGGCCATGACAGGCGAAGCCTTTACCGCTGAAAAGGCCTTTGAAGCGGGAGCTTTGTATCGCCTATGTACTAGTGAACAATTAGAAAAAACAAGAGAACAATTGTTGAAGAAATTGAGACGTGGTTCTGCAAATTCTTATGCAGCAATTAAGAAACTTGTTTGGGAAAGTGAATTTAAACAGTGGCATGAATACGCTCAACTTGAATTAGAATTGCAAGAATCACTATCCTACACAGAAGATTTTAAAGAAGGTGTACGTGCACATTCTGAGAGAAGACGTCCAAAATTTGTCGGGAAATAAAAAAATGCTTGCGTAATTCTTTGAAGTTTGATATACTTTTTTTGTCAAATGTTTTGATTATTAAACTTTTTTGGTAAGGAGGGAAGAGAAATGGACTACCAACAAGTCAATGATTATTTAACATCAATTTTTAACAACGTCCTAGTGATTGAGGAAGTTAGTTTGCGAGGTAGTCGTTTCAAGGATATCTCCATCAAAGAAATGCACACGATTGATGTTATCGGTAAGTATCCAGAAGTGACTCCGAGTCAAGTTTCTAAAGAGTTGATGGTAACTCTAGGGACTGTGACAACGAGTTTAAACAATTTGGAACGAAAAGGATACATCGAACGGATTCGTTCAGATCAAGATCGTCGTGTAGTACATCTACATTTGACAAAGAAGGGTCGTCTCGTGCACCGTCTCCATAAACGTTTCCATAAGGCCATGGTCGAAAGAATTATCGAAGGTATGAGTCCTGAGGAAATGGATGTTATGGGTAGAGGGTTGACAAACCTTTATCACTTTTTGGAGGATTTGAAATAATGGCTTTTGCAAAAATAAGCCAGGT
This sequence comes from uncultured Streptococcus sp., assembly GCA_963548045.1. Taxonomy (GTDB): domain Bacteria; phylum Bacillota; class Bacilli; order Lactobacillales; family Streptococcaceae; genus Streptococcus. Next base: position 15,851 of record CAUUTJ010000001.1, on the reverse strand, counting down.
TGCTCATTATGCTCCAGAGCAAATTGTCACTAACGAGGACTTGGCACAGATCATGGACACGAGTGATGAATGGATTTCAAGTCGGACAGGAATTAAAGAACGCCATATTTCTAAGACAGAATCAACAGGAGATTTGGCCACAGAGGTTGCAAGACAACTTCTAGAGAAAGCAGGTATTTCTGCAGAGGAACTAGATTTTATTATTCTAGCTACAATGACACCTGACTCGATGATGCCTTCAACAGCTGCTCGTGTTCAGGCAAAAATCGGCGCTCATAAGGCTTTTGCTTATGATTTAACAGCCGCTTGTAGTGGATTTGTTTTTGCCTTATCAACTGCAGAAAAATTCATATCTTCAGGGGGTTATCGCAAGGGACTAGTTATCGGTAGTGAAACCATGTCAAAAACCTTGGACTGGTCTGACCGTTCAACAGCTGTTTTATTTGGAGATGGAGCTGGTGGTGTCCTACTAGAGGCGAGTGACCAAGAACATTTCTTGGCGGAAAGTCTCAATAGCGATGGTTCTCGTGGAGAGTGTCTCACTTATGGACAGACTGGGTTGATTTCACCATTTTCAATCCAAGAAGAACCAGATGTTTTCTTGAAAATGGATGGTAGAGCAGTTTTCGACTTCGCAATTCGAGATGTGGCTAAATCCATTAAAGAGACCATCGAAAAGAGTCCGATATCAGCAGATGAACTGGATTATCTCTTACTTCATCAAGCTAATATTCGAATTTTAGATAAGATGGCTAGAAAAATCGGTGTCGATCGTGAAAAGCTTCCTGCCAATATGACCAAGTATGGAAATACGAGTGCGGCAAGTATCCCGATTTTACTTTCTGAGTGTGTAGAAGAAGGACTCATCTATTTGGATGGTAGCCAAAAAATTCTCTTGTCAGGTTTCGGTGGAGGTTTGACATGGGGCACACTTATTGTTACAATTTAGGTAATCATGTGGTGATCACATTGTTATAAAAAACTATTTATTTTAAAGGAGTCTATCATGGCAGTATTTGAAAAAGTACAAGAAATTATCGTTGAAGAACTTGGAAAAGACGCATCAGAAGTAACACTTGAATCTACTTTTGATGATTTGGATGCAGATTCATTGGACTTGTTCCAAGTAATCTCAGAAATCGAAGACGCTTTTGATATCCAAATCGAAGCTGAAGACAACTTGAAAACAGTTGGTGACTTGGTTGCTTACGTTGAAGAGCAAACAAAATAATTAGAATAAACAAAGAAGGAGTAGGGGAGACCCGCTCCCTCTTGTTTAGGTAATAGTTTGACGGTCAAATTATAATGTAGTCGAACTATTACGTAAGCAAGACATATGGAGGCAATATGAAAACACGTATCACTGAACTATTAAATATTAAATATCCTATCTTCCAAGGTGGAATGGCCTGGGTAGCAGATGGTGACTTGGCTGGAGCTGTTTCAAAAGCTGGTGGTCTTGGAATCATTGGTGGAGGAAACGCACCTAAAGAAGTTGTTAAAGCTAATATCGATAAGATTAAATCCTTAACAGACAAGCCTTTTGGTGTCAACATCATGCTCTTGTCTCCATTTGTAGATGATATTGTTGACCTCGTTATTGAAGAAGGGGTTAAGGTAGTCACAACTGGTGCAGGAAACCCAAGTGAATACATGGAGCGATTCCATGAAGCTGGAATTACCGTTATTCCTGTAGTTCCTAGTGTTGCATTGGCGAAACGCATGGAAAAAATCGGTGCGGATGCCGTCATTGCAGAAGGTATGGAAGCTGGTGGACACATTGGTAAATTAACAACTATGACCTTGGTGCGTCAAGTTGCAGCGGCAGTCTCAATTCCTGTAATTGCTGCAGGTGGTATTGCAGATGGTGAGGGAGCTGCAGCTGGATTTATGCTTGGTGCAGAAGCCGTGCAAGTGGGAACTCGTTTTGTAGTTGCTAAAGAATCAAACGCCCATCCAAACTATAAAGCTAAAATTTTAAAAGCTCGTGATATTGATACAACGATTTCAGCACAACATTTTGGACACGCAGTTCGTGCCATTAAAAACCAATTGACTCGTGATTTCGAGCAAGCTGAAAAAGATGCCTTCAAACAAGAAAATCCAGATTTGGAAATCTTTGAGCAAATGGGTGCGGGAGCTCTAGCTAAAGCTGTTGTCCATGGTGATGTGGATGGTGGTTCAGTGATGGCCGGTCAGATTGCAGGTTTGGTTTCTAAAGAAGAAACTGTTGAAGAAATCTTAAAAGATATCTACTACGGTGCAGCTGAAAAAATTCAAGAAGAAGCTGCTCGTTGGGCAGGAGTTACAAGAAATGACTAAAACAGCCTTTCTATTTGCAGGTCAAGGAGCTCAATACCTAGGAATGGGTCGCGAGCTCTATGACCAATATGCTATCGTCAAGGAAACAATTGATCAAGCTAGCCAAGTCTTAGGTTATGATCTTCGTGATTTGATTGATAATGATGAAACAAAGTTAAATCAGACTCGTTACACGCAACCAGCTATTTTGGCTACTTCAGTTGCGATTTACCGACTTCTAGAGGAAAAAGGTTACCAGCCTGATATGGTGGCAGGTTTGTCGCTTGGAGAATATTCAGCCCTTGTAGCTAGTGGCGCTTTGAATTTTGAAGATGCAGTGGCACTAGTTGCTAAACGTGGTGCTTATATGGAAGAAGCGGCACCTGCAGGTTCAGGGAAAATGGTAGCTGTGCTTAATACACCAGTTGACGTTATCGAACAAGCTTGTCAAGAAGCTTCTCAACTTGGTGTTGTGACTCCAGCTAACTACAATACTCCAAGCCAGATTGTTATCGGTGGTGAGGTAGCTGCAGTAGATCGTGCAGTTGAACTTTTGCAGGAAGCAGGAGCAAAACGCTTGATTCCTCTAAATGTTTCTGGCCCTTTCCATACAGCTTTATTGGAGCCTGCTAGTCAAAAATTAGCACAAGCCCTGACAGCAGTTGAATTTTCTGACTTTGCTTGTCCTCTTGTTGGAAATACAGAAGCAAAGGTCATGGAAAAAGAACGAATTGCTGAACTCTTGACTCGTCAAGTTAAGGAACCTGTCCGTTTTTATGAAAGTATTGCAGTGATGCAAGAAGCTGGTGTGGCTCGTTTTATTGAAGTTGGCCCTGGTAAAGTCTTGTCAGGATTTGTCAAAAAAATTGATAAAACAGCTCAACTTGCTAATGTGGAAGATCAAGCAAGTCTACAAGCACTCTTAGATAATTAGACTAATGTGGTAGAAGTTCTGAAAGGAGAAAAATGAAACTAGAACAGAAAAATGTCTTTATTACAGGCTCAAGTCGAGGAATTGGTCTTGCAATTGCTCATAAATTTGCTAGCTTGGGAGCTAACGTTGTCTTGAATAGTCGTGGTGAAATCTCCGAGGAGCTTCTAAACGAGTTTAAACCATATGGGGTCAAGGTACTTGCTATTTCTGGTGACGTTTCAGACTTCACAGATGCAAAACGCATGGTGGATCAAGCGATTGAAGAACTAGGTTCAGTTGATGTCCTAGTGAATAATGCTGGGATTACTCAAGACACCCTCATGCTGAAGATGACAGAAGAAGATTTTGAGAAGGTCTTGAAAATCAATTTGACAGGTGCCTTCAATATGACACAAGCTGTTTTGAAACAGATGATAAAAGCACGTGAAGGTGCTATTATCAACATGTCGAGTGTCGTTGGTTTGATGGGAAATATCGGTCAAGCAAACTATGCTGCTTCTAAAGCTGGTTTAATTGGATTTACTAAATCAGTAGCACGTGAAGTTGCCAATCGTAATGTGCGTGTCAATGCTATTGCACCAGGAATGATTGAATCAGATATGACTGCAGTCCTATCTGATAAGGTGAAAGATGCTATGTTAGCACAAATTCCGATGAAACAATTTGGCCAAGCTGAGCAAGTCGCAGAGGTCACAGCCTTTCTTGCAAGCCAAGATTATCTAACGGGACAGGTCATTGCAATTGATGGTGGACTAACCATGCAATAAGAGTTAAAATAGAGGTATGAAAATGAAACTAAATCGAGTAGTAGTAACAGGTTATGGACTAACATCTCCAATCGGTAACACACCAGAAGAATTTTGGAACAATCTAAAAGATGGAAACATTGGAATTGGTGAAATCACTAAGTTTGATCACAGCGCTTTTGATGTTCATAATGCAGCAGAAATTAACGATTTTCCGTTTGACAAATACTTTGTAAAAAAGGATACCAATCGTTTCGATGATTATTCTTTATATGCCTTGTATGCAGCTCAAGAAGCAGTGAACAATGCAAATCTTGACGTAGAAGCGCTTGATAAAGACCGCTTTGGTGTCATTGTTGCATCAGGTATCGGTGGAATCAGAGAAATCGAAGACCAAGTCCTTCGACTTCACGAAAAAGGTCCAAAACGAGTAAAACCATTGACACTTCCAAAAGCCTTGCCAAACATGGCTGCAGGTAATGTTGCTATGCGCTTTGGTGCCAATGGTATCTGTAAATCTATCAATACTGCTTGTGCTTCATCAAATGATGCTATCGGGGATGCTTTCCGTTCTATCAAGTTTGGCTTCCAAGATATCATGTTGGTTGGTGGTTCAGAATCATCTATTACTCCATTTGCGATTGCAGGTTTCCAAGCCTTAACAGCTCTTTCAACAACAGAAGATCCAACTCGTGCTTCTATTCCATTTGACAAAGACCGTAATGGATTTGTCATGGGTGAAGGATCAGGTATGTTGGTTCTTGAAAGCTTAGAGCACGCAGAAAAACGTGGAGCAACGATCCTTGCCGAAGTTGTTGGTTATGGTAATACTTGTGATGCTTACCACATGACTTCACCACATCCAGAAGGCCAAGGGGCTATTAAAGCTATCAAACTTGCCTTGGATGAAGCTGAGATCACACCAGACCAAGTAGCCTATGTCAATGCACACGGTACTTCAACTCCTGCTAATGAAAAAGGAGAAAGTGGAGCGATTGTCGCGGTTCTTGGTAAGGAAGTACCTGTATCTTCAACCAAGTCATTTACAGGACACTTGCTCGGTGCAGCAGGTGCAGTTGAAGCCATTGCAACAATTGAAGCAATCCGTAACAACTATGTTCCAATGACAGCTGGAACAACAGAATTATCAGACTACATTGAAGCAAACGTTATTTATGGACAAGGTGTGGAACGTGAAATTCCTTATGCTATCTCAAATACTTTTGGATTTGGTGGGCATAATGCAGTTCTTGCTTTCAAACGTTGGGAGAATAAGTAAAAATGAATTTAAATGAAATCAAAGACTTGATGGCGCAATTTGACCAGTCAAGCTTGAAAGAATTTTCTTATAAAAATGGAACGGACGAGTTGGTATTCAGTAAGAATGAAGCAAAACTTGTTGCAGAAACAAGTCCAGCGCCTCAACCTGTGGTTCCAGCAACTGCACCTACAGTTGCACCACAAGCTCCAACTACAACACCAGCTGCAGAAGCAGTTTCAGAATCAAGTGTTACTGAGTCACTAGCTGAAGGAGACCTTGTAGAAAGTCCACTTGTCGGAGTTGCTTACTTAGCTGCCGGACCAGACAAACCTAATTTTGTTTCAGTTGGTGATACTGTTAAAAAAGGTCAAACCTTAGTCATCATCGAAGCCATGAAAGTCATGAACGAAATTCCAGCACCTAAAGATGGTGTCGTAACAGAAATTCTTGTTGCCAATGAAGAAATGGTTGAGTTCGGGAAAGGCTTGGTACGTATCAAATGATTGATATTCAAGGAATTAAAGAAGCTTTGCCCCACCGCTATCCCATGCTCTTAGTGGATCGTGTCTTGGAAGTTAGCGAAGATACAATCGTTGCCATTAAAAATGTAACGATTAACGAACCGTTCTTCAACGGACACTTTCCAGCCTACCCTGTAATGCCAGGTGTCTTAATCATGGAAGCTTTGGCACAAACAGCAGGTGTTTTGGAATTATCAAAACCTGAAAACAAAGGGAAGCTTGTTTTCTATGCTGGTATGGACAAAGTGAAATTTAAAAAACAAGTTGTTCCTGGTGATCAGCTTGTCATGACAGCAACTTTTGTCAAACGTCGTGGCACAATCGCCGTAGTAGAAGCGAAGGCAGAAGTAGATGGTAAGCTTGCAGCAAGCGGTACTCTAACCTTTGCTATTGGAAACTAGGGAGGTTTTCCATGTTTCGTAAGATTTTAATTGCCAATCGTGGTGAAATTGCTGTTCGTATTATTCGTGCGGCACGAGAGTTAGGAATTGCAACAGTCGCTGTCTATTCGACTGCTGACAAGGAAGCTCTCCACACGCTTTTGGCTGATGAGGCTATCTGTATCGGCCCTGGGAAGGCTACAGAATCTTATCTGAACATCAATGCCATCCTATCAGCTGCGGTCTTGACTGAAGCTGAAGCTATTCACCCTGGATTTGGTTTCTTAAGTGAAAATTCCAAATTTGCAACCATGTGTGAAGAAGTTGGGATCAAATTTATCGGACCATCAGCTCGTGTCATGGATGTCATGGGAGATAAAATTAACGCCCGTGCTCAAATGATTAAGGCCAATGTGCCTGTCATTCCAGGATCAGATGGAGAGGTCCATACAGCAGAAGAGGCTCTTGCTATTGCTGAAAAAATTGGTTATCCAGTTATGTTGAAAGCTTCAGCTGGAGGTGGTGGAAAAGGGATTCGTAAGGTTGAAAAAGCAGAAGATCTTGTATCAGCCTTTGAAACAGCCTCTAGTGAAGCCAAAGCCAACTTTGGTAATGGGGCTATGTACCTAGAGCGTGTGATCTATCCTGCTCGCCATATTGAAGTACAGATTCTTGCTGACCAAATGGGACATGTTATTCACCTTGGTGAACGTGACTGTTCGCTTCAACGGAATAACCAAAAGGTTTTAGAAGAAAGTCCTTCGATTGCTATTGGAAAAACCCTTCGTAATGAAATTGGTGCGGCGGCAGTTCGTGCAGCGGAGTCTGTTGGTTACGAGAATGCTGGTACCATTGAATTCCTACTAGATGAAGCAACTGGTAAATTCTACTTTATGGAAATGAATACGCGTGTCCAAGTGGAACACCCGGTAACCGAATTTGTTTCTGGTGTGGATATTGTCAAGGAACAAATCCGAATCGCAGCAGGTCAACCATTGACTTTGAAACAAGAAGACATTGTTCTAAAAGGACATGCCATTGAGTGCCGTATCAATGCAGAAAACCCAGCCTTTAATTTTGCACCAAGTCCAGGTAAGATTACCAACCTTTATCTACCAAGTGGTGGAGTGGGCTTGCGTGTGGATTCAGCAGTCTATCCTGGTTATACTATTCCGCCATACTATGATAGTATGATTGCTAAAATTATTGTTCATGGTGAAAATCGTTTTGATGCACTCATGAAAATGCAACGAGCTCTTTATGAACTCGAAATTGAAGGGGTTGTCACTAATGCTGATTTCCAACTCGATTTGATTTCAGATCGTCGCGTGATAGCAGGAGACTACGACACCTCATTCTTGATGGAAACTTTCTTACCACACTATCAAGAAAAAGAATAATGTAAAAAGAGTATGAGACTGAAAAGGGGGATGTATGGCTCTATTTAGTAAAAAAGATAAATATATACGAATTAATCCCAATCGTTCACTTAGAGAAAAGCCCCAAGCTAAGCCTGAGGTTCCAGACGAACTCTTCTCAAAATGTCCAGGTTGTAAACACACCATTTACCAGAAGGATTTGGGAAGTGACCGTATTTGTCCTCACTGTGGCTATACCTTCCGTATCTCAGCTCAAGAGCGTCTTGCTTTGACCATCGATATGGGAAGCTTCTTAGAGATGTTTACAGGAATTGAGACGCAGGATCCATTGGAATTTCCAGGATACCAGAAAAAATTAGCCTCTATGCGTGAAAAAACTGGGCTTGATGAAGCTGTTGTTACAGGAACTGCTTTGATCAAGGGGGAAAAGGTAGCCCTAGGAATCATGGATTCCAACTTTATCATGGCATCTATGGGAACAGTCGTTGGTGAGAAAATCACCCGATTGTTTGAATATGCAACAGCTGTAAAATTACCAGTTGTATTGTTTACAGCATCTGGTGGAGCACGTATGCAAGAAGGGATTATGAGTTTGATGCAGATGGCTAAAATCTCTGCAGCAGTCAAACGTCACTCTAATGCAGGTCTTTTTTACCTAACAATTCTTACGGATCCAACAACTGGTGGTGTAACAGCTTCCTTTGCCATGGAAGGTGATATTATCTTGGCAGAACCTCAAACCTTGGTAGGATTTGCTGGACGCCGTGTTATCGAAAACACTGTAAGAGAAGACCTACCTGAAGGCTTCCAAAAGGCAGAGTTTTTACTGGAGCATGGTTTTGTGGATGCAATTGTTAAACGGAGAGAGTTACCAGATATGATTGCTCGATTAGTGAAATTACACGGGAGGGATCATTGATGAATATTGCTAAAATCGTCAGAGAAGCACGTGAACAGACTCGTTTAACCGCCTTGGACTTTGCGACAGGAATTTTTGATGAATTTGTTGAATTGCATGGAGATCGTTCCTTCCGAGATGATGGTGCCATTATTGGTGGTATCGGTTGGTTGGGAGATCAAGCAGTTACTGTTGTTGGAATCCAAAAAGGTAAAAGCTTACAAGACAATCTGAACCGTAACTTTGGTCAACCTCATCCAGAAGGCTATCGAAAAGCTCTTCGTTTGATGAAACAGGCTGAAAAATTTAGTCGTCCTATTGTCACTTTTATCAACACTGCGGGTGCCTATCCTGGTGTCGGAGCAGAGGAGCGTGGTCAAGGTGAAGCTATTGCTCGTAACCTCATGGAGATGAGCGATCTTAAGGTGCCGATTATCGCTGTTATTATTGGTGAGGGTGGTTCTGGTGGAGCACTAGCTCTTGCAGTAGCTGACCGTGTCTGGATGTTAGAGAACTCTATCTATGCAGTTCTCAGTCCGGAAGGTTTTGCCTCTATCCTTTGGAAGGATGGCAGTCGTGCCATGGAAGCTGCAGAGTTGATGAAAATTACTTCTTTCGAATTGCTAGATATGAAAATTGTTGATAAGGTTATCTCTGAGGTAGGTCTATCAAGCAAAGATTTAATCAAGCAAGTCAAAGAACAACTCCGAGCGGAACTTGATGTACTTGGGAAACTTCCATTAGATCAACTCATTGAGGAACGTTACCAACGCTTTAGAAAATACTAAGAAATACAAAAAAAGCTAGACTTATACTTAGTTCTAGCTTTTTTTGTTTGCCTGAATTCCAAATTTCGATGGAAGTTTAGTAAAAAGTGTTTGACTTATGTCAAACACTTTTTAGGAATTTAGTTTTCTTCAGTTACGAATTGACTGAGTAGTCCGTTAATGAAACGGGCTGATTTTTGATCCGAAAAGCTTTTTGCAAGTTCAATAGCTTCATTCACAGCTACGAGTTGAGGAGTATCAAAAGAAGTAATTTCGAAGACTCCTAAACGCAATAGATTCTTTTCTACTAAGGTTAGACGGTCAATCGTCCAACCAGCCTTTAAATGCTGAGTGATTTGTTTATCTAGTTCCTCTTTTTGAGCTTGAACACCAGATACAAGATCGATTAGGAAACTAGGGAGTTTTACCTCGTCGTCTTCTCGATCATGAGTATAAGCGAAGCGACAAGCAGTTTCAATATCAGAACCATATTCAAGACTCATCAGTGCTTGGAAGGCACATTTTCTTAGTTCGCGTCTGGATTCTAATAATGGATTAGTCATTGAGGAAGTCCTCATCAAACAAATCTGTTAATGCTGGTTTCGGTGTTTTATCTGGTGCAATACCAGCAACGTGAATGTTTACAGCTGAGAGTTCGATGTCAGCCATATTACGAACAGCATCTTTTACAGCTTTTTGAATAGCCATTGCAACCTTAGGTACTTTGACACCGTACTCTAGATAGAGATAGATATCAGCTGTCAACTCTTCTTCAGATTCTTTTAAATAGACGCCACGACCAAGTGAAAGTTTTGAAAGGGTGTCAGATACTGATTTGTTTGAAAAAGAGTGAACACCGTCAACTTTAGCTGTAGCGATAGCAATGATTTTTTCAAGTACACGTGGGGCGATAACGATTTCGCCTAATTGTTCTTCAATTCCCATAGAATGACCTCTTTCTAGAGATTAGGCACGAGAAACGTAAGTTCCTTCTGCAGTGTTGATAACGAGTTTTTGTCCTGCTTCGATGAAGTCTGGAACGTTAACGACAAGTCCAGTTTCCATTGTAGCTGGTTTACCAGAACCTGTAACAGTAGCACCTTTAATAGATGGTTGTGTTTCAGCAACTGTCAATTCAACAGTTGTAGGTACTGTTACACCGATGACTTCAGTTCCGTAAAATTGAATTTTAACTTCAGAATTTTCAAGGATGTAAAGCAATTCGTTTTCAACATTTACAACAGGAATTTCATATTGGTCGTATGTTTCAGTGTTCATGAAATAAGCTGTTTCATCCATTTTGTACAAGTATTGTGCTGGTACAGTTTCGATAATCGCTTGTTCAAATTTTTCCTCTGGACGGTAGCTAGTTTCAAATGTTGAACCAGTACGGACATCACGCAATTTCATACGCATGATAGTGTTTCCTTTACCTGGTTTGTGGTGGCTAGCTTCCAAAACGCGGATCAATTTTCCGTCAGCTGTTTCAAAAGTCATACCAGCCTTTAATTTACTTGCTTCGATCATGTTTTTACCTCTTTAATAAAATAATTTACTCTTTATTGTATCATAAGTCGTTAGATTTCTCAAATATCAGGGAAGTGAGATTAGTTGACAGGAACGATGTTTCCTTCTTCATCTTTGGTTACCAATACATACTTGCCATCAACTTCGATGTAGAAGTTTTTATTAGTTGGTTGTTCAGGAGTAGCAACTTGCTCAGGACTTGAAGTTTGTACCGGATTAACAACTTGGTTTGGATCAGCAGGTTGTACTGGGGGAACAGTTTGATTTGGGCTAACAGGTTGAGCTTGTTGGGTGAGTTGGCCACCGAGAGTTTGACCGAGATTCATACCCATAAACATGTTCATACCATTGCCATTACCTTCGTTATTAGCTGCAGCAATAAGAGCTTCGTTACGAGCACGACGTTCTTCAATCTCGATGGTATTGTATTTCATAGCAACGAGTTCGCTGTCAAGTTTACGTACAATCTCCATGCTTTCTTGGTCGTAGCTCAAATCCTCAAGAAGGATATTGGTTGCTTCAATACCGTAAAGTCCTGTCCATACCTTGTTAACTTCTTGTTTAGCTACTTCATTGAAAGTATCTTGGTTAGCATTTAGGCTATAGATATCAACTCCGTTTTCATTGGTATACTTAGCGATAGCAATTGCGATTTTTGGAGAGATATTTTGTCGAAGTGTTCCTTGAGCAATATCTTGGAGTGTAAATGGTTTGTGATCTTCAATTTGTTGACTGATAGAGCTAACATAGAAAAGTACAGGATCAGCAACCTTGATATCAAACAATCCGTAAAAACGAATGTTAAGCAATTGTTGGTAACGTTCACTGAAATACTCTACAGCATTTTGGGTACCAAATTTATTCCCTGCGATCGGTTGCATACGGATAAAGATGATTTCTTGTCGAGTAATAACTTGTCCACCAAAAGAGAAGCGGTTTTTGAAGTTTTCCCAAGTACCCTTGATTCCACCTTTTTCAAGAAGCCAAGCGTTATCACCTGCACGCCATTCATGGCTTCCAGCTTCGAGGATATCCCCTAGGAAGGTACCATTATTGACAAGAACTGCAACATATCCTTGAGGGACAATAACAACAGAACCGTCTGTTAAAAGTCCTGTATTTTGATTGCTTTGTCTTGAACCACCATCAGGATCTTTTGTAAGAAGTTGTCCCTTGATGGCCATAACATCTGCAGAGACTTGGTCTGGAAGTACAACAGCTTCCTTGAATTTGCTATCATTAAAACTATTTAGCCCAGCTGAAAGGGCAGCGCGAATAAATCCCATAATTTCCTCCTAATTATAAAGTTCGTCTTCATCCACAACTTCATAGGTATCAAGAACCCATTGATTTGGACTACGTGTGAGCTCAGCGCCGCAGTATTCACATTGGCTAATAGCTGAGATTTTCAGTGGAGCACCACAGTTTGGACAGTGGTCGCTAACAGCTTCATCTTGAACATTGTTTTCAGTTTGGCTACCATGTTTGCGGATGAAGTTCATTTGATAAACTGTAAATAGATCTTGTTGAGGGTCTCCTTCGATAACCTTACGAGTCTTATCTTCGATGACATAGTCTCTCAAAGTAGATGAAAGGATAACCACTAAAGTATCATTTCCATCTGGATTACTCTTGAAATCTTTGATTCGTACATTATCAACGTAAACTCGTTCCAAGACATTTGTTGTTTGTGCTTGAATATGTTCTTCCAGTTGTGCACTGTGTTGAGTGTATAGACTAGCACTTTCAAGCGAGCGCACCAAATTCCAATCTTTTTTAGTCCAAGCTGATTGTAACTGGATGTATACTTCTCTAACCCATGTAGTGAAGGCATCCGCATCAAAGTTTGGATCGTAATATCTAAGTTGGTCGATAGCTTGGCTATTATTTTCAATCCTACGATGGCTAGTTGGCACTGGTTCGTAGTTAGTAGAAGGTCTTCTATATGGTGTTTCAGATGGAGTGTTCTGATCGTTAAGGTATTTGATGAGCATGAAGAGTAGGAAAGCCCCGACACCAAACATGATAAGAATAGTCATCCCGGTACCTAAAGATCCACCTGAACTTGAGTAACTACCGCCAGAACGATAGCTGCTTCTAGAAGAAGAGCTACCACTTGAACGACTAGAACTACTACTTCGTGAACTACTGCGGCTAGAACTACTACTTCTTGAACTGCTGCGGCTAGAGCTACCACTTCGAGAATGTCCAACACCCGCATCGATTGATTGTAGAGGTGTCACAAATAGAAGAAGCAAGAAGGTAGCGATAAGAGTATATAACTTTTTCATATGTCTCCTAACTATGTGAGTACAAAAATAGTTTTTGCTAAATTTTATGTCTATAAAGAGTTTTGGAGTTTTATAGTTTTATTTTCAATAAACCACCCTATAATCCAACCAAATACGAGTATATAATTCTCGATAGCACCAATCGCATTAACAGGAGAATGATATTCAATAAAATTTAACAAATGATTTGTTCCTATTCCTATACCACCAATAATGAGAGCAAGAAGGGCAATTCTCAGGTAAAACCAATCGTACTTAATATTAACGGCAAGAATAATAATTAAGACAGCTAGATTCCAAATTCCAATTTCTCTTTGCCATCCTGCAGAAATACCGTAACCAGAATGCTCTCCAATATATGATGGGAGAAAGATTTGTAGAATAGAAGCACCCAACATGGCGATAATAACTAAAATAAATAATACTCGTAAAAATTTGTTCATTTATTCTCCTTATTCTATTTTTTAGTAGAAAAGGCTATTAACGAAAGTATATTTACTCGTTCTCTTTCAACTTAGCCAATTCTTGGGCAAGTAGTTTAAGAGCCACTTGTGGGTTGGCTTGACCTTTGGTTGCTTTCATGAGGAAACCAGTGAAGGCTTTATCAGCGTTACGTTTACCTGACTTGAAGTCGGCAACGGCAGCCTCATTGTCTGCAAAGACTTGGTGGATAATTGGAATTAAAATATCTGGGTCTGAGATTTGAACCAAACCGGCTTTTTCCACGTATTCACGAGCGCCACCACCGTTTTTAGCAAGGTGAACGAATACTTTCTTGGCAATCTTAGATGAAATAGTGCCGTCTTCGATGATGGCAATCATTTCGACCAAGTTTTCTGGTGTTAATTGGATTTCTTCCAGTGTTTTACCTTCAGCGTTCAAAAATTGAGCGACTTCACCTTGGAGCCAGTTAGAGACTTGTTTAGCATCACCACCTAGAGCAACTGCCTTTTCAAAGAAATCAGAAGTGACTTTGTTAGCAGTCAACTGACTAGCATCGTATTCTGATAAGCCAAGTTGAGAAACGTAACGAGCACGGCGCTCTTTTGGAAACTCTGGTAACTCGGTTCGCATTTCCTCAATCCACTCATCTGAGATTTCAAAGAGTGGTAGGTCTGGTTCTGGGAAGTAGCGGTAGTCTGCAGCACCTTCTTTAACACGCATGAGGATGGTTGCTTTGTTCGCTTCATCGTAACGGCGTGTTTCTTGGCGGATTTGACCACCTGAGCGAAGGATTTCAGCCTGACGTTGCACTTCGTATTCAAGACCCTTACGCACGTTTGAGAAGGAGTTGAGGTTTTTTAACTCAGTCTTGGTGCCGAATTTCTCTTGTCCATAAGGACGAAGGGAGATATTAGCATCTACACGCATAGATCCTTCTTCCATCTTAACGTCGGAAATACCAGCATATTGGATAACTTCCTTGAGGGCTGTTAGATAGGCGTAAGCTTCTTCAGGAGAACGCATGTCTGCCTCAGATACAATCTCAATCAATGGCACCCCTTGACGGTTGAGGTCGACATAAGAGAAACCATCTGTTCCGTGGGTGTTCTTACCAGCATCTTCTTCCAAGTGGGCACGTTCGATACCGATTTTCTTAGTTGTACCATCCTCAAGTTCTACTTCAATCCAACCGTTGTAACCGATTGGCTCATCAAATTGAGAAATTTGGTAGGCTTTTGGATTATCAGGGTAGAAATAGTTCTTGCGGTCAAAGTGCATCTTCTTGTGGATGTCCATATTGAGGGCAAGAGCGGCCTTGATACCAGCATCGACAACACCTTTATTGAGAACAGGTAGTACCCCAGGGAAAGACCAGTCAATCACGTTTGTATTGGCATTTTGGTCATTTCCAAAGTGGGCAGAAGTAGGTGAGAAGATTTTTGAATTGGTGTTGAGCTCTACGTGGACTTCAAGTCCAATGACTGTTTCAAAGTTCATTAGTTATCACCTCCAAAAATCACGGGTTGTTGTTTGTGGTAGTCTGTTGTTGCTTCAAAAGCAGCAGCAACTTGATAAATAGTCTCTTCTGAGTATTTAGGACCAATCAATTGCAAACCTACTGGTAGACCTTGAGCAAATCCTGCAGGAAACGAAATTCCTGGTAGACCAGCCAAGTTAACTGGGATTGTCAAGAGATCCGCCAAGTACATGGCAACAGGATCATGGTTGAGCGAATCCAAGTCAAAGGCTACGCTTGGAGCTGTTGGACCAAGGATGAGGTCATAATCTGCAAAGACTTTTTCGAAATCTTGGATGATGAGGGTACGAACTTGACCAGCTTTCTTGTAGTAGGCATCGTAGTAACCTGATGAAAGACTGAAAGTACCAAGCATGATACGACGTTTGACCTCATCACCAAATCCTTGGCTACGAGTGTTAACGTAAATCTCGTCCAAGTTCTTAGCATCTTCGGCACGGAAACCATAGCGGATACCGTCAAATCGTTGCAAGTTTGATGATGCTTCTGATGAAGCGATGATGTAGTATACGGCAACCCCGTATTTAGAATGTGGAAGGCTAACTTCTTCAACGATAGCACCTAGCTTTTCAAAGTGTTTAGCTGCGTTGAGGATGGTTTCTTTAACTTCTGGATCAATCCCTTCACCAAGGTATTCCTTAGGCAAAGCAATTTTCATGCCCTTGATGTCTTGTCCAATTTTTGAAGTAAAGTCGGCAATGCGGACAGGAGCAGAAGTAGAGTCTTTGGCATCTTCGCTAGCTATAGCATTGAGCAATAGGGCATTTTCCTTCACAGTTGGAGCGAAAGGTCCAATCTGGTCTAGCGAGCTACCAAAGGCAATCAGACCAAAACGTGAAACTGTTCCGTAGGTTGGTTTGAGACC